>NZ_JBHHMJ010000538.1:0-1366 GCF_042136455.1 Stenotrophomonas sp. 3diitr2024 | reverse complement strand
GCCGCTGGCCGGCATTTCCTGTTTTTGCCGGCCAGCGGCCGGCACTACCATCCCGCTACGGCGCGGCCTTGCGGACGGTCAACGTCGCGCTCGCTTCGCCACCGCCTTCCAGCTGCAGCCGCAACGGCAGCGCCTGGCCTTCCTTCAGCGCGCCCCGCCCCTGCATCAGCATCAGGTGCAGGCCACCAGGCTTGAGTTCGGCACGCGCGCCGGCTGCCAGCGGCAGGCGCTCGATCGCGCGCATCCGGCTGACGCCATCGACGATCGTGGTCTCGTGCAGCGACACGTCGCCGAAACTACTGCTGGTCGCACCGGTGATCACCACCGCCCTGCTGCAGCCGTTGTGGATCACGCCATAGCCGGCAGTCATCGGCATCGCCGGATTCGGTGGCAACCGCGCCCAGCCCTGCTCCACCGTGACGCAGCGTGATTCCGCAGCCGAAGCCGATGCTGCGGCCGCACACAGCACCCACAGTACGCCAACGAATGGTTTGGTTATCATCGCCCAGGTTCCTTCTTCGCAACGAGACCGCAGCATGACGACGCTCATCGAGGTGATCAACCACGGCCCCATCCGCGAACTGCGCCTGGCGCGGCCGCCGGTCAATGCACTGGACACCGATCTGTGCCGGCAGCTGATCCATGCCATCGAACTGGCCATGGCCGAAGACGCGCACGGCATCGTGCTGTCGGGCAGCGAGCGCATCTTCACCGGTGGAATGGACGTGCCGCACCTGCTCTCGCATGGCGATGACAAGCACAAGCTGCTGGACACCTGGAACGCTTTCTTTGGCGCCGTGCGCACACTGGCCGAGAGCCGCATCCCGGTGGTCGCGGCGATCACCGGCCACGCGCCGGCCGGCGGCTGCGTGCTGGCCCTGTGCTGCGACTACCGGGTAATGGCGCGCAGCGCCGATCCGTCGCGGCCGTATGCCATCGGCCTGAACGAGGTGCAGGTGGGCCTGATCGCGCCGGAGGGCATCCAGCGCCTGCTGCGCCGTGCGGTGGGCGTGCACCGCGCCGGCGTGCTGCTGACCACCGGTTCGCTGGTACCGGCCGAACAGGCGCTGCAGATCGGCCTGGTCGATGAACTGGCCGAAGGCGACCTGGTGGTGGCCCGCGCCGTGGCCTGGCTGCAGAACCTGCTCAAGCAGCCTCGGCAGCCGATGCTGCTGACCCGCGCCATCGCTCGCGCCGACCTGCACGAAGCGCTGCACCCGGACCTGATCCAGCTGGACCGTTTCGTCGAGGCCTGGTTCGCCCCGGACGCACAGAACGCCCTGCAGGCCCTGGCGGCGCGCCTGGGCAAGTAGCGGTTGCCCCGCCCGGGGTCAGATCCCTTTCGCCGGGCGAAAGGGATCTGACC
>NZ_JBHHMJ010000526.1:0-4924 GCF_042136455.1 Stenotrophomonas sp. 3diitr2024 | reverse complement strand
GGTCAGATCCCTTTGCCCGACGGGCAAAGGGATCTGACCCCATCCGAGGTTCCGTTGGCGCAAATAAAAAGCCCCGCTGACCAGGGGGAGGTCAACGGGGCCGGGGAACGGGCACTTGGGGAGGAGTCCCCGTTCCGAGATCTGCTCCAGGGGATGGGAGAGATCCACAACAGGCATTGCGCCTGTCGGGAGTTATAGAAGCACTCCGAACACTAACGGTTCGTGAAGGGGCCCCATTTAATGAAATTCAATCGGGGCAACATTCATGGTCGAGTCAGAAACCCCCGACTCATGAACACATTCACGTCGTTTTAGGCCTGAAATGCCGTCAGTGCGCTTCGTCCCAGTTGTTGCCGACGCCGGTATCGACCACCAGCGGCACTCGCAGTTTGGCCGCTTGCGACATGCGCTCCACCACCTGCAAACGCAGGTCTTCAACGAAACTGCTTTCGGTTTCGAAGACCAGTTCATCGTGTACCTGCAGGATCATCCGCGCTGGTGCCCCGCTGTCGCGCAGCCACTGGTCCACATCCACCATCGCGCGCTTGATGATGTCGGCGGCGGTGCCCTGCATCGGCGCGTTGATCGCGGCGCGCTCGGCACCGGCACGCAGGCCCTGGTTGCGGGCGTGGATGTCGTTCAGGTACAGGCGGCGGCCGAACAGGGTTTCCACGTAGCCCTGGTCACGGGCCTGCTGGCGCATCCGCTCCATGAAGTCGCGCACGCCCGGATAGCGGCTGAAGTACAGCGCCACGTAGTCCTGTGCCTGGCCACGGTCGATGCCCAGATTGCGGGCCAGGCCGAAGGCGCTCATGCCGTACATCAGGCCGAAGTTGATCGCCTTGGCGGCGCGGCGCTCGTTCGGGGTCACCTCCTCCAGCGTGCGCCCGAACACCTCGGCGGCGGTGGCGCGGTGCACGTCGGCGCCCTGCTCGAAGGCGCGCACCAGGCCCGGATCCTCGGACAGGTGGGCCATGATCCGCAGCTCGATCTGCGAATAGTCGGCGGCCAGCAGCTGGAAGCCCTCCGGCGCCACGAACGCGCGGCGGATGCGGCGGCCGTCCTCGGTGCGGATCGGGATGTTCTGCAGGTTCGGGTCCGATGAGGACAGGCGGCCGGTGGCGGCACCGGACTGGTGGTAACTGGTATGCACCCGGCCGGTGTCCGGGTTGACCATCTCCGGCAGCTTGTCGGTGTAGGTGCTGCGCAGCTTGGCCAACCCGCGGTAGTCGAGGATCACCCGTGGCAGCTCGTGCTGGTCGGCAATTGCCTCCAGTGCCTCTTCATTGGTGCTGGGCTGGCCCTTCGGGGTCTTCACCACCGCCGGCAGCTTCAGCTCGTCGAACAGCACCGCCTGCAGCTGCTTGGGCGAATCCAGGTTGAAGCTGCGGCCGGCCAGCTCGGTGGCCTTCTGCTGCGCGGCCAGCATGCGCGAGGACAGGTCCTGGCTCTGGCGGCGCAGTTCGTCGGTGTCGATCCGCACGCCGTTGGCTTCAATGCTGGTCAGCACCGGCACCAGCGGCATCTCGATGTCGCGGTACACGCTGTCCAGCGCCGGCTCGGCCAGCAGCTGCGGCTGCAGCGCGCGATGGAGGCGCAGGGTAATGTCGGCGTCCTCGGCCGCATAGCGGCTGGCTTCGTCGATGCCCACCTGCGAGAACGGAATCTGCTTGGCGCCCTTGCCGGCCACGTCCTCGAACTTGAGGGTGGTGTAGCCCAGGTAACGCAGGGCCAGCGAATCCATGTCGTGGCGGGTGGCGGTGGAGTTGAGCACGAAGCTCTCGAGCATGGTGTCGTCGTGGTAGCCCTGCACCTCCACGCCGTGGCGGCGCAGCACATGCAGGTCGTACTTGCCATGCTGGCCCAGCTTCTTCTTCGCCGGGTCCTGCAGCACCGGGCGCAGCGCATCCAGCACCTGCTGCATCGGCAGCTGGGCCGGCGCGCCGGGGTAATCGTGGCCGACCGGAATGTAGGCCGCCCTGCCCGGCTCGACCGCCAGGCTGATGCCGACCAGGCGCGCGCGCATCGCATCCAGTGCGTCGGTCTCGGTGTCGAAGCTGATCAGCTCGGCCTGCTGCAGGCGTTCGATCCAGGCCTGCAGCTGCCCGCTGGTCAGCACGGTCTCGTATTCACCCGGCGCGGACAGTGCCGGATCCAGCGTGCCGGCGGCGGGCGCCTCGACGCTGCCACGCGCGAAGCCGGCCGCAGTGCCGCGCAAGCTCGGGGTCGCCTCGCTGGCGGCCACCGGTGCCGGCACAGGCGCGCCCAGCTCCTTCAGCGCCTGGGTGAAACCATAGCGCGTATACAGCTCGGTCAGCGCCGGCACATCCTGCTCGCGCAGCGCCAGCGTGGTCGGGCTGGCCTCCAGTTCCACATCGGTGCGGATCGTCACCAACTCGCGGTTCAGCGGCAGGCGTTCCAGCGCAGCGCGCAGGTTCTCGCCGATCTTGCCCTTCATGGTCGGCGCGGCCGCCATCACCCCGTCCAGGTGCTGGTACTCGGCCAGCCACTTGGCAGCGGTCTTCGGCCCGCACTTCTCCACGCCCGGCACGTTGTCGACCGCGTCGCCCATCAGCGCCAGCAGGTCGATGATCTGATCGGCGCGCACGCCGAACTTGTCCATCACCGCCGCGTCGGAATCCATGCGGCTGCCGGTCATGGTGTTGACCAGTTCGATGCCCGGCCGCACCAGCTGGGCAAAGTCCTTGTCACCGGTGGAAATGGTCACCTTCAGGTCCTGCGCCAGGCCCTGCAGCGCAAGCGTGCCGATCACATCGTCGGCTTCCACGCCGGGGATGCGCAGGATGCTGATGCCCAGCGCTTCGACGATGCGGCACATCGGCTCGACCTGGCTGCGCAGTTCATCGGGCATCGGCGGGCGGTTGGCCTTGTACTGGTCGTACAGGTCATCACGGAAGGTCTTGCCGGGCGCATCGACCACGAACGCGACGTAGGCCGGGCGCTCCTTCAGCGTCGAACGCAGCATGTTGACCACGCCGAACAGCGCGCCGGTGGGTTCACCCTGTGCATTGGACAGGGGCGGCAGCGCGTGGAACGCGCGGTACAGGTAACTGGACCCGTCGATCAGGACTAATCTGCTCATGCGCCGATTCTACGCGCCCGTGCCTGCACCGCGGCGACACGGCGCGCACACCGCGATGGGGCATAATCAGGGCTCTTTCCAGGCAAAGGCCCCCGCCGATGAAGACCCTGATGCTGGCTTCCCTGCTCCTGCTCGCTGGCTGCGCCAGCATGGGTGGCGCGGGTGCTCCCCCGGTGGACGTCAAGGGCGCGGATGTGTCCAGGCGCACCATGGACAACGGTGACACCATCGAGGAATACCGTGTGTCCGGCCAGCTGCGCATGGTCAAGGTGACCCCGTCGCGCGGTGCCCCGTTCTACATGTATGACAAGAACGGCGACGGCCGCATGGACAACGACAAGGACGGTGTCTCGCCGGTCTACTGGAAGCTGTACAGCTGGTGAGGTGACCGGGGTTGTGACCGGGGTCGGATCCCTTTCCACAGGAAAGGGCTCTGACCCCCTCGAAGCCATCGGCACGGCCGCCGATCCCCCCACAAAAAAACAACGCCGGCACGCATCCTGCGCACCGGCGTCGGGTCCCTCCCCGGGAACGCTTGAATCTGCGGGTATGGATCAGCGGATGACCAGTACCGGCAGCGTGCTGCGTGCCAGCACCTCGGCAGTCTGGCTGCCCAGCAGCACGCGGGTCACGCCACGGCGGCCGTGCGAGGTCATCACGATCAGGTCGCTGTTGCGCTCGGCCGCCGTCTCGATGATGCCGTCGGCCGCGTAGCGGTCCAGCACGTGCACCGGGTTGGCGGTGATGCCCTGCTCGGCGGCCTTGGCCAGCGCCGGCTGCAGCACCTTCTGCGCGCCTTCCTCGCGGTCAGCCTTGTATTCCGGGCTGTTCATGTAGCCCACGCTCCAGCCCATGGCGTCGTACATGCCGACGGCCCACGGCTCGGAGACAGTCACGATATCGACCTCGGCGTTGAGGTCCTTGGCCAGCTCCAGGCCCTTGGCCAGGCCCTTGTCGGCCAGCTCGGACCCGTCGGTGGCAATCAGGATGCGCTTGTACATGGTGGGGCTCCGTGGCGGTCTGCCAGATGGGAACGCCACCATTGCACACCGGATGTGCAGGCCGCGCCTTGAGCAGGATCAATCCGGCGCCGTGGAGCGGCCCGTGCGCGCCACCCGCTTGCCCGCCCCCCTTCTGTAGAGCCGAGCCCATGCTCGGCTCCACAACAATGTCGCTCAGGCGATCTGCACCACGCGTGCGTTCTGGCACAGCGGATAACTGGACACGAATTCGGCAATCGCATCACGCATCGCCTCGAACGATTGGCCGTACATGTACAGCGCGGTCTCGCTCGGGCCCTGCCACCAGCTGCAGATCTCGCCAAGGCCATCAATGCGCTCGGACAGCTGCTCGAACACGTGGTTGGAATCGCACTGTTCGTAGACCTCGTCCGGCAGGTTCAGGCCATCCAGGTAGATGCCCAGGCCCTCGGTCACGCCGAAGCTGCGATCGGCTTCACCCGCGCCCTGGATCTTCGAGCCCTTCGGTGCACCCAGCTGCTCCAGCAGGTCGATCAGCTTGGGCACCCCGGCCACGTCGACCAGTGCCACTTCGATATCGCCGTATTCGACCTCGCCGTCGTCGGACATCGCGGTGCCGCCACCGGTGATCTCGCCGACATTGGCCGCCTGCAGCAGCGCATCGAGCGGGTCTTCGAACAGCTCGTGGCGATGCTCCGGCTGCAGCCGGGCGTTCAACTTCACGGTGACGTGGAGCGTGGGTTCGGTCATGGGAGCGGTCCTGGTAGAAGTGCCGCCTATTGTAGAGCCGAGCCCATGCTCGGCTGCTTTTCCCGCCAGAAGCAGCCGAGCATGGGCTCGG
>NZ_JBHHMJ010000515.1:0-1653 GCF_042136455.1 Stenotrophomonas sp. 3diitr2024 | reverse complement strand
CAGGGGGCTCTGACCCCGGCCCCGGCTACCCCCGATTCAGGCTGTTCAGGCAGAATCCCCCCATACCCTTCCAGGATCTGCCCATGCGCGTTCTGCTGCTTTCCTCCCTGCTGCTCACCGTCACCGCCTGTACCTGGGTGCCGATCGAACCGGCCGGCAAGGCAACCCGCGTGCTGCCGGCAGGGCCGGTTCCGGCCGGCTGCATCGCCAAGGGCGAGGTGGTGGTCACCGTGAAGAGCAAGGTCGGCTTCTACAACCGCAACCCGCTGCGGGTGCAGGAAGAGCTGGAAACCCTGGCCCGCAACGAGGCCCCGAGCGCCGGCGCCAATGCCGTCCAGGCCGCTGCGGCCCCCGCCGATGGCAGCCAGCGCTTCGCCGCGTTCCAGTGCCCGCCGCGCTGAACGCTTCACCATACGGCCGAGGCTGAATTCGTAAAGATGCGGTGAAAGCGCGGGGGTTATAGAATAGCGCCCCCTTTTGCCTGAGCCTTGGCGCTAACCTCGATGCTCTTCAAGAATGTCTCGATCGCCGGCCTGGCACACGTCGACGCACCGCATACGCTGACGACCAAGGAAATCAACGAACGCCTGCAGCCGACGTTGGATCGCCTGGGTATCCGTACCGATGTGCTCGGCGACATCGCCGGCATCCACGCCCGCCGCCTGTGGGACAACGGCGTGCTGGCGTCGGACGCCGCCACCATGGCCGGCCGCAAGGCACTGGAAGACGCGGGCATCACCGCGACCCAGGTCGGCCTGCTGGTCAACACCTCGGTCAGCCGCGACTACCTGGAGCCGTCCACGGCCTCGATCGTGTCGGGCAACCTCGGTGTCAGCGACGAATGCATGACCTTCGACGTCGCCAACGCCTGCCTGGCCTTCATCAACGGCATGGACATCGCGGCGCGCATGATCGAGCGCGGTGATATCGACTACGCGCTGGTGGTGGACGGCGAGACTGCCAATCTGGTGTACGAGAAGACCCTGGAGCGCATGACCGCCCCGGACGTCACCGCCGATGACTTCCGCAACGAGCTGGCCGCGCTGACCACCGGGTCGGGCGCCGCCGCGATGGTGATGGCGCGCGCGGAGCTGGTGCCGGACGCGCCGCGCTACAAGGGCGGCGTGACCCGCTCGGCCACCGAGTGGAACCAGCTGTGCCTGGGCAACCTGGACCGCATGGTCACCGACACCCGCCTGTTGCTGATCGAAGGCATCAAGCTGGCGCAGAAGACCTTCAGCGCCGCCAAGATCGCACTCGGCTGGGCCGTGGAAGAGCTCGACCAGTTCGTGATCCACCAGGTCAGCCAGCCGCACACCGCCGCGTTCATCAAGAACTTCGGCATCGACCCGAAGAAGGTCATGACCATCTTCGGCGAGCACGGCAACATCGGCCCGGCCTCGGTGCCGATCGTGCTGAGCAAGCTCAAGCAGCTGGGCAAGCTGAAGAAGGGCGATCGCATCGCGCTTCTGGGTATTGGCTCGGGCCTGAACTGCTCGATGGCTGAAGTGGTCTGGTAAGCAGCCCGTTGCCCGACCTCCTGTAGAGCCGAGCCATGCTCGGCTCGTCGTACGAGGGCTTCACCGTGGTGATGGCGCTGACCGACCCGCACCCGGCACTGAAGGTGGCCGCACCACAGAGCCCGATGGTCGA
>NZ_JBHHMJ010000512.1:0-4537 GCF_042136455.1 Stenotrophomonas sp. 3diitr2024 | reverse complement strand
TTTGAAATCAATGGCTTGAGGTGCTGGCTGACCTGACATCCACAATGCGGACGCCCCTAGGGCGCCTGTTGGAACCCAATCACGCCATGCGTCTTTCCATTCCGGCAACGCGATGCCTGTGCGGGCCGCGCCGCTGCAGCCGAGCATGGCTCGGCTCTACAACAGCCCGTCAACGCAGGAACGGCGTCACCTTGTGCTTGAGCAGCTCGATCAGCACCGGGTCCATGTACTCGTAGTCGTCCGGAATATCCAGGCAGATCACTCGCTTGCCGTTCAACCACGCCTTGTAGCGGCTGGACAGCCGGTTGCGGTGGGCGCGCTCCATCACGAACACCAGGTCGGCCCACTGCAGCAGCTCGGGGCTGAGCACTTCCTCGGCATCGGCCAGCAACCCGGCCGAGGCGGTCTCGATACCCGGCCAATCGGCGAATACCTGCTCGGCCGTCGGGCTGCGCAGGCGGTTCTGACTGCAGAGGAAGAGTACGTTGCGGGTCATGAGCGCAGCCTAATCGGGGTCGGATCCCTTTTCCAACGGAAAGGGATCTGACCCCATTTGCAGGCAATCACTCCAGCTCGTGCTGGTGGCGCGCGGCCAGCAGCAACAGGTCATTGGCGCGGCGGCAGCCCAACGACTCCATCATGCGTGCGCGATGGGTTTCCACCGTCTTCACGCTGATGCCGAGGTCCGCAGCGATTTCCTTGTTGCTTTCGCCCTTGCCGATGCGGCGCAGGATCTCGCGCTGACGCGGCGACAGCGCGGCAATGCCGGTAGGCTTCTCGCGGCCCAGCATGGGGGCCAGCATCTTGGCCGAGATCTGGGGACTCAGGAACACCTGGCCGGCATGCGCGGCGCGCAGCGCCAGTTCCAGCTCCTGCGGTGCTGCATCCTTCACCACGAACCCGACCGCACCGCGATCCAGGGCGTCGCGCACATGGGCGGCATCGTCGTGCATGGTCATCATCACCACCCGGGTGCCCGGGGCGCGCAGGCGGATGTCGCTGAGCGCTTCCAGGCCGGTGCGGCCCGGCAACGAGAGATCCATCAGCACCACATCCGGCGCATGCTGCAGCGCCAGCTGCAGTGCCTGTTCAGCGTTGCTGGCCTCGGCGACGAGCTGCACGTCGGCAAACCCCTGCAGCAGCCGCGCCAGGCCGGCGCGGACGAGGGTGTGATCGTCGACGATGAGAACTCGCACAGGCACGCAACAGATCCGTGTAGGGGAGTCCACCTTAACTTAGCTGAACGGGCGCGCCAAGGCTTGCCCGCCAAGCGTGATGGTGGCAGCTTTCAGCGCGCCCGGCGCGCCTCGGCCACCTGGCGGCGGTGCAGTCGGAACAGGTGCCGTTCCATTGCCATTTCCAGGCCGTCGCCCAGGCGCTGGAAGCGCAGCCACAGGAAGTGGCCGCCGCTGCCGTCGGCTGCCTCGGCGATCACTTCCACCGGCAGGTCGATGTGGTCTGGCAGCCAGTCGCTGGGCTGCAGGCGCACCACGCCGGCCTGTCCGGGGCTGGCACCACTGCGCGGGCCCAGCTGCAGGCGGATGCCACGGCGCGACCAGCGCACCGGGCGCAGGGGCAGTTCCAGGCCCTGCTGGCGCACCAAGCGGCCGAGCAGCACCATCGCCAGGTCCAGCTTGGCTTCAAGGCGTTGCAGCTGCAGGGTGGCCTCGTTGCGCTCGTCGTGCTCGTCAACACGGCTGTCTTCGACCAGTGCCAAGCTGCGCAGCAGGCCTTCGGCACCGCTGGTGCGTCCGGCCGCGCTGCCCGCCTGGAACTCGGCCGGCAGGGCCAGCTCGCAGCTGAGCGTTTCGTCGAACAGCTCGCTTTCGGCAGGATGGTGCAGCGACGTGGTCGGCAGCTGGGTCATGCCAGCGATTCTGCCTGCAGGTAGGCATGGGCGGCGCGAAGAGAGCGCTGGCCGTCATTCATCAGTGCGGCTGCTGCATCGCGGCGCTGGCGCAGCAGGCCCAGAAGGCTCTGCTGGCGCTCGAACAGGGCGCTCAGCGGCCCGTGGTCCGCAGCGGTCAGCGGCTGGCTGAGCAGGGCATGCAGGGTGCTGTCGTGCCCGTCGAGCAGGCTGTCGGCCTGGTCCAGGGCGTCATCGCCCAGTGCCTTCTCGAAGGCATCCAGCTGCGCGTGCAGTTCGGGCAGGCTCATGGCGCCACCGCGGCCGGGCGGCGCTGTTCGTGCGGGATCGCGTTCCAGGCGCTGTCGATCTCGCCCAGCAGCTGCAGCGATTCATCCAGCGCGGCGCGGTCGTTGTGCAGGTTGGCTTCGGTCAGGCGCTGCAGCACGTAATCGTACAGGGCCGACAGGTTGCCGGCGATCTCGCCGCCGGCCTCATGGTCCAGCGAGCCGTTGAGGTGGCCGACGATCGCGCAGACTTCGCCGATCGCCTTGCCCTTGCCGGCCTGGTCGCCGCGCTCGAGGCTGGCCAGGGCGCGACGCACGCGCTCCAGCGCGCCGGCCAGCAGCATCGCCACCAGCTTGTGCGGATCGGCATCGGCGACCGCACTGGTCACTCCCACCTGGCGGTACTGCTCGGCATATTGACGGCTGGAACCGTACATTCGTGATTCTCCTTGCGCGGGGTGCCGTCGGGCGATCATGGGGATCGGTGCCGGCGGCGCGGCGATGATTGCTGTTGCGTCCGTTATCGGTGCATTGCGCGGCAAACTTGAGTGCCACGCACGCATCCTCAGCGGTTCAACTGTGCCAGCTGCTGCTGCAGCGCCGTGTTGCTCTGCTGCAACTTGCCCATCAGGCTGTCCAGCGCGATGAACTGCTTCTTGTAGCGCTCTTCCACGCTCTTCATCCGCGTGTCGAGATCCTTGCGGCGCTTGTCGATGTTGTCCAGCGTGGTGTTCAGTCCCTTGGTCCGCGCGACGAACGCGCCTTCCTTGCCGACCGTGGTGCTGACATAGCCGTCGACCAGCGTGTACAGCTTGCCGGCACCGCCGGTATCTCCGGTGATCGCTTGGCGCATCTTCTCCGGCTGGCTGGCCAGTGCGGCGGCGAACTTGGTGGTGTCCAGGATCAGCGTGCCGTCGGCATTGGGGTAGCCGCGGGTATCCAGACCGATCGCCTTGGCATCGAGCTTGTCACCAGCCAGGTCCTTGAGCACGCTCGACATCACCGAGCGCAGTTGGCTGATGGCGCCGCGCATCTGCGCATCACCGGTCAGCGTGGAGGCTTCCTTGGTCTTGGCGTCGTACTTGGTTTCGGTGTTGATCGCCGCCAGTGCGGCGTTGTAGGCGGTGACGAACTCCTGCATCACCTTGGTGGCTGCCGCAGTGTCGGTGCTGATGGTCACCGTGCTGGTGCCCGGCATCTTCAGGTTCAGGGTCAGGCCCGGAACCGCATCGGCCACCGTATTGCTGGCGCTTACGACCTTCACGCCATCGATGGTCAGCTCGGCGTCGGCGGCGGCGGTGTTCTGCTTGAGGCTGTTGACCAGTCCCCCCAGCTTGGCGTCGCTGCCTGCGTATTCGAGCTTGATCGCGTTGGCGGCACCGGTCTTCTCCTGGGCGATCGACAGGTACTGGTTGTCGCCGGAGCTGATCAGGGTGGCCTGCACGCCTTCCTTGCGGCCAGCCGCATCGATCTTGTTGCGGATGGTGGTCAGCGTGTCGCCGTCCTCCACCTCCACGTTCATGGTCTTGGCCTTGTCGCCCACGCCAACGGTCAGCGTCAAGGTTCCGGCAGCAAACGTGTCGGTCTTGGGTACCGAGGTATCGGCGATCAGTTTGTGCGCGGTGGCCAGCGAGGTGACATTGACCACGTGCGTGCCGTTGGAGGCCGCAGCCTTGGTTGTGCCGACGTCATACAGCGCGACCGACGCCGTCAGGATCTCGTCGGTGCCCTTGTCGCCGCCTTTGCTTGCGGTCACGGTGCGCGTGTCGAACGCCGTGGTGGCCTTCAGTGCGGTCAGCGCCGTCTTCAGCTTGTCGAAGGCCGAGGTGATGGTGCCGATCGACGACAGCTGCATCTTGGCCTTGGACTGCTGCAGGTTCAGCGCATTGTCGGCGGGCTTGCGGTCGGCTGCGACCAGCTGGTTGACGATGTCCGAGATGTTGAGCCCCGAGCCAATGCCACCGTATCCAAAGTCTGCCACGTCGTTTCTCCTGGTATCCGGGCCCGGCCGTCGTGCGGTGGCCCGTCGTCAACGAAAATAGCGGCCTGCGCCGCTGGGTCTTGAGGACTTCGTTGATGCACGTGCCGTGCCAATCGCCTGGCGCAGGTTCTGGCACGCGGGTTGCAGGAGGGCTGGGGCAGGGTGCGGGTGGGTTCACCGCGGGCTGCCGGGAGTCTGCAAAAAGCCCTCCCCCAATGCAGGGGAGGGATCAGACTACTGACAATCGGGGGGAGACGAAGCCGCCCGGTACGTACAGTCAAAGGTACAGCGCTGAAAGAGAGGTCCGCAGGAGCGGGCGATGCCAAGCCGGTTCGGGACTGATCCCGGGCCGGGCATGGCCCGCGCCTTCGTGCATCGTGGCTTCCCGGTTGCCGCTACCGTCGGTTCGACCCGACGGTAGCG
>NZ_JBHHMJ010000501.1:0-3146 GCF_042136455.1 Stenotrophomonas sp. 3diitr2024 | reverse complement strand
GGTGCCGGCCAGCGGCCGGCACTACCGGACGCGGGTCATGCGCTGCGATGGATCTCCACCGTCACGTGCACCAGCTCTTCGTGGATCGCCAGCGCGTTGCGCACGGTATCGGCATCCAGCGTGGCGTCACTGGTGACCACGCTGGCGCTGACCGCGTACTTGCCGCGACCCACCTGCCAGACGTGCAGGTCGGCCAGGCGCGCCGGCCACGGGCCCTGTTCGATCACCTCGCGTACTTCGGCCACCACCGGCGCGTCCATCTGCGCGTCGAGCAGGATGCGGCCGCTGTCGCGCAGCAGGCCGATCGCCCACACCGTGACCAGCACGGCGCCGACCAGGCCCATCACCGGGTCCAGCCAGGTCAGGCCCAGCAGCTTGCCGCCGAGCAGGGCGATGATGGCCAGCACCGAGGTGGCGGCGTCGGCCAGCACGTGCACATACGCCGAGCGCAGGTTGAGGTCGTGACCGTGCGCATGGGTGTGATCGTGGTTGTGGCCGTGGTGATGGCCATGGTCATGCCCGTGGTGGTGATGCACGTGGCCCGGGCTGTCGTGCAGCCACCAGGCGCACAGCAGGTTCACGCCCAGCCCGACCACGGCGATGGCGATGGCTTCGTTGTAATGGATCGGCGCCGGTACCCACAGCCGCTCCAGCGATTGCACCGCCATCAGCGCGGCGACGCCAAGCAGGGCGATGGCGCTGGTATAGCCGGCCAGGATCTCGATCTTCCAGGTACCGAAGGCGAAGCGCGGGTCGTGCGCGTAGCGGCGCGCGCAGCGGTAGGCGAACACTGCCAGGCCCAGCGCGAGTGCGTGCGAACTCATGTGCCAGCCGTCGGCGAGCACGGCCATGGAGTTGAACCACCAGCCGCCGATAATTTCCACCAGCATCATGCTGACGGTGAGCCACAGAGCGCGGCGGGTATTGCGCTCGGCCAGCGGGTTGCCGTCGTCGAAGCGGTGTTCGTGGCGACGGGCGGCGGCGAGGGCGTCCAGATGCATGGGAAGACCAGAGGGTGGAAGGATACCCCCATAGGGTATACGATCCATCCATGGCCCATGTACACAAGAATCGAAAGCAGCTGCTGACCCGGGTACGCCGTATCGGCGGCCAGGTGGCAGCGTTGGAGCAGGCGCTGGACAAGCCCGAGGGTGAAGCAGGTGACTGTGCGGACGTGCTGGTGCAGGTTGCTGCGGTGCGCGGCGCCGCCCACAGCCTGCTGATGGAGCTGCTGCACGAGCACCTGCAGGAACATGTGGTCGGCGCCGACGACCCGCAGCAGCGGGCGGCCGAGGCCGAAGTGCTGGTCGAACTGCTGCGCCGCTACGGTAAATAGCAAGGGTAGTGCCGGTGCCGCGCGTTCCAGATATGCGTGGCGGCCAGCAGCAGGCCGAGCCCGGCGCCGGCGGTGGCCCAGGCCAGCACCGGCAACGGATGGCGGCGCTCGGCGCGCCATAGTGCATACCCGGTCAGCGGCAGGGCGATGGCCACGAACAGCAGGTGGACCCATTCCGCTTCGGCCCAGCTGCCGAACAGCGGCAGCGCGGTGGCAAGCAGGGGCAGCGCCAGGCAGTGCAGCAGGCACAGGCTGGACAGGGCGACCGCGCCGGCATCAAGCAGGGCGGCAGACGGCGACTTCATCGGGGGAGGTTCCTTGCGCAGCAATTGTTATACAGTAACATTTCCGTTCCGCAGCCAACCTGCTCCGACATGAACACTGTTTCCCGCGCCGACCGTCGCCTTCCGGTCACCGTGCTGTCCGGCTTCCTCGGGGCCGGCAAGACCACCCTGCTCAACCAGATCCTGCGTAACCGCCAGGGCCTGCGTGTGGCGGTCATCGTCAACGACATGAGCGAGGTCAACATCGATGCACAGCTGGTGCGAGAGGGCGGCGCCGAACTGCGCCGCACCGAAGAGACGCTGGTGGAATTCAGCAATGGCTGCATCTGCTGCACCCTGCGCGATGACCTGCTGCAGGAAGTGCGGCGCCTGGCCGACGCCGGTCGCTATGACTACCTGTTGATCGAGTCGACCGGCATCGGTGAGCCGATGCCGGTGGCGGCCACGTTCGCGGTGCGCGACGAGAAGGGCTTCAGCCTGAGTGACATCGCGCGCCTGGACACAATGGTGACGGTGGTGGATGGCGGCGCATTCCTTGCCGACTTCGGCTCGACGTTGCGCCTGGCCGAGCGCGGCCAGCAGGCCGGGCCGGATGACGACCGGGGGGTGGTCGACCTGCTGTGCGAGCAGGTCGAGTTCGCCGACGTGATCGTGGTCAGCAAGGTCGACCAGGTGGATGACGACGTGCTGCAGGACACGCTGGCCGTGTTGCGCGGCCTGAACCGCGACGCGAAGCTGCTGCTGTCCCGCTTCGGTGATGTTCCCCTGGCGGAGCTGCTGGACACCGGCCGCTTCGACTACGAGCGTGCGCAACGTGCGCCGGGTTGGGTAAAGGAACTGCGTGGCGAGCACACGCCCGAAACCGAGGAGTACGGCATCGCCAGCTTCGTCTATCGCTCGCGGCGACCGTTCCATCCCGCGCGCTTCGCCCGCGCGCTGCAGTCGGGCATGCCCGGCGTGATCCGCAGCAAGGGCTGGTTCTGGCTGGCCAATCGCATGGACTGGGTGGGTGAGCTGAACACCGTGGGCGCCGCGACGCGGACGCAGGCGGCGGGGTTCTGGTACGCCGCGCGTGATCGTGTGCGGGCTGGGCTGGAGGACACCGCGCCATTGCTGCCGCCCACGCCGCTGCCGTACAGCGACCTGGGCTGGGCGCGGCAGCAGGCCGACTGCTGGAGCGCACCGTTGCCGGGTCTGGAAGACTTCCCGGATGCGGCCGCGCATTCGGCGATGCAGCGGCTGTGGCACCCGCTGTGGGGCGACCGCCGCCAGGAGCTGGTGGTGATTGGCGTGCACATGGATGAGCGCGCGGTGCGTGCGGAGCTGGACGCGTGCCTGCTCAACGATCAGGAACTGCGTGCGGGGCCGCTGCTGTGGCAACAGCTGCCGCAGGCATTCCCGGTGTGGAAGCGGTGACGGTGCACTGAGGATCCATGGGAACGTGTGCATTCCATGCAGCCCATGCTTTGCGGTTGCGCGGCAGCAACGATGCATCGGTATGCAGTACTGCTTCGTTGGGCTGGTAG
>NZ_JBHHMJ010000482.1:0-1193 GCF_042136455.1 Stenotrophomonas sp. 3diitr2024 | reverse complement strand
CGGCACCCACCTTGAGAGGATCACCCGAGCCAGCCCTGAAGCGCCTTTGGTGGGTGCGGACCGTTGGTCCGCACTTTCCCTCAGGCACCTGAGAACAGCCCCAGGTGAGGTCAGCTCAGCGCTTCCGCCGCTTCCAGGGTGTTCTGCATCAACGTGGCCACGGTCATCGGGCCCACACCACCCGGCACCGGGGTAATCCAGCTGGCCCGCTGGGCCGCCGCTTCAAACCCGACATCGCCCACCAGCCGGCCGTCATCCAGCCGGTTGATACCCACATCGATCACCACCGCGCCCGGCTTCACCCATTCGCCCGGCACGATGCCCGGGCGGCCCACCGCCACCACCAGGATGTCGGCGTTGCGCACGGCCTGTTCCAGCACGTCCTTGGGGGTGAACTTGTGGCAGCTGGTCACGGTGCAGCCGGCGATCAGCAGCTCCAGGCCCATCGGCCGGCCGACGTGGTTGCTGACGCCCACGATGGTGGCGTTGCGGCCGCGCACCGGCTGGTCGGTGTGGCCCAGCAGCGTGGTGATGCCGCGCGGGGTGCACGGGCGCAGGCCGAACTCGCGCAGGGCCAGGTGGCCGACGTTTTCCGGGTGGAAGCCGTCCACGTCCTTGCGCGGGTCGATGCGCTGGATCAGCCGGCGCGCGTCGGGGATGCCCGGCAGCGGCAGCTGGATCAGGATGCCGTTGATCTTCGGATCGGCGTTGAGCTGGTCGATCAGGTCGAGCAGCTCGGCCTCGGTGGTACCGGCCGGCAGATCGTAGTCATGTGCTTCGATGCCGACCTTCTCGGCGGCACGGCGCTTGTTGCGCACGTACACCGTCGAGGCCGGGTCGCCACCCACCAGCACCACGGCCAGGCCCGGGCGGCTGCCACCGGCGGCCATGCGGGCGTCGACGCGCACCTTCAGGCTGTCGAGCAGGTCCTCGGCGATGCGGCGGCCATCAAGGATGCGGGCAGGATGCTGGGGGGCGGAATCGTTCATCGGGGGCAGGCGTGGGGCGGCGGGGACGCTATTGTCCCTGATTCAGGCCCCCTCGCCCACCGCCGTGCGCCGACTCCGCGCACCGGTAGTGCCGGCCGCTGGCCGGCAACCTCATGACGTCGGAACGTTCGCGCATCTGCCGGCCAGCGGCTGGCATTACCAACCGCCGGCTTCGGCAATTCCCCACACGGTAGTGGGGGGGGG
>NZ_JBHHMJ010000480.1:0-3885 GCF_042136455.1 Stenotrophomonas sp. 3diitr2024 | reverse complement strand
CCTGCGCGACCGGTTCGCCACATAAAAAGGGGACGGAGGGGATTAAGTCGTTTATGCATAAACGACTTAATCCCCTCCGTCCCCTTTTTCAGACACGGCCCTGTGCGGGCCGTGTCGTCAGGCATCAGCGCAGCACCTGCTCCACCAGCTGCACGTCCACGGTCTGCAGCGGCTCGGCGGCATTGCGCGCCAGCTGCACCTGGTAGGTGCCACCGTCGATCTTCCACTGGCGCGCCTGTGCATCGTAGTGGGCCAGCGTCTTCGGCTCGGCTTCGATGCGGATGCGGCGCTGTTCGCCCGGCTGCAGGTTCACCTTGTCGTAGCCGATCAGGCGGATCGGCGTGGTGCTGCCTGCCGGCAGCTTCAGGTACAGCTGGGCCACATCGGCGCCGGCGCGCTTGCCGGTATTGCGGATATCGACGCTCGCGACCAGGCGCGAGCCTTCCACGCTCACCTTCAGGTTGTCATAGGCGAACGAGGTGTAGGACAGGCCATGACCAAAGGCGAAGGTCGGGGTCAGGCCCTTGACCGCCATCCACTTGTAGCCGACGTTGGCGCCTTCGATATCGAAATCGAACACATCACCGAACGGCTTGGCCGGCTTGAAGCCGAGGCCATCGATATGCGGGCGCGGCAGCTGCGATTCGTCCGTCACCCAGGTCACCGGCAGGCGGCCCGACGGATTGACCTGACCGGTCAGCAGCGCGGCGATGCCTTCGCCGCCGCGGATGCCCGGGTACCAGGCCTGCAGCATCGCTGGCACCTGCCCCAGCCAAGGGGTGCGCACCGGGCCGTTGGTTTCCAGCACCAGCACGGTCTTCGGGTTTGCCGCGGCCACCGCCGAGATCAGTGCGTCCTGGTTGTCCGGCAGCTGCATGTCCGGCAGGTCCACCGATTCGGCGGCCCACTGCGTGGCAAACACAATGGCCACATCGGCCTGCGCGGCGGCCCTGGCCGCAGCGGCGGCATTGGTCCCGTCCACATACTCGATGGTTGCGTCAGGGCGCGCCGCACGCAGCGATTCCAGCGGCGAGGACGGGTGGAAGATCACCGGGCCCGGCCAGGTGGTCGGCAGCACCCCCGGCACCGCGTTGGTGCCCTTGGCGGTCACGCCCACCATCGACGAACCACCACCACCGATCACGCCCTTGTCGGCGTGGCCACCGATGATGACAATGCGCTTCACGCTGTCGGCCAGCGGCAGCAGGTTGCCTTCATTGCGCAGCAGCACGCTGCCCTCTTCCACCGTGCGCTGGGCCACGGCGAAGCCGGCCTCGGCATCCACCTTCTGGTGCTGCGGCGGGTTGTCGAAGTTGCCGTGCAGGAACATCGTGCGCAGGATGCGCGTGACCATGTCATTCAGGCGCGCCTGCGGCACCACGCCGCCATGCACGGCCAGACGCAGCGGTTCGTCGAAGAACACCGCTGCGTCGAACACTTCACCGGCCGACTGCTGGTCCAGGCCGGCCAGCGCCGCCTTCGAACCGCTGTGCACGCCGCCCCAGTCGGACATCACGAAACCGGGGAACTTCCATTCCTGCTTCAGCACCTGGTTCATCAGGTAGCCGTTCTCGCAGCCGTAGGTGCCGTTGATCTTGTTGTACGAGCACATCGCCACGCCCGGGCGGCCAGCCTCCAGCGCAATCTCGAACGCCAGCAGGTCCGACTCGTGCATGGCCTGTTCGCCGATGCGCACGTCGTGGAAGTTGCGCCGGGTCTCCATGTCGTTCAGCGCGAAGTGCTTCATCGAGGAGATCACGTGCTGGCTCTGCACGCCCTGGATCAGCGCGCCGACCATCGAACCGGCCAGCAGCGGGTCCTCACCGGCATATTCGAAGTTGCGGCCGTTGCGTGGATCGCGCTGCAGGTTGACGCTGCCCGACAGCAAGATGTTGAAGCGCTGCTGCCACGCCTCGCGGCCCATGGTCGCGCCACCGGCGAAAGCCACTTCGCGGTTCCAGCTGGACGCGGTGGATGGGCCCGATGGCATCGCCGTGGCGAAATCACCCGGGCGGATGCCGCCCGGATTGGTCACGCCGACGCCGGCATCGGCCGACTGCTGCGACGGAATGCCCAGCCGCGCCACGCCCGGCACGAAACCGGCCGAACCGACCGCGCCTTCCGGCAGTGGGCCACCATCCTTGCCCAGCCCGAAGTAGCTGTGCAGCATCTGGAACTTCTCATCCTCGGTCATCGCCTTCAGCAGCAGCGCGGCGCGCGCATCGGCGTTGAGGGTGGTGTCCATCCACGGCCTGTCGCCATGCGTGTCGGCGGCATAGGCCAGTGTCAGCAGGGTGGCGCGCAAGGCGCTGCCTTCCACCTTGAACGGCGCGCTGCTGGCGGCCTGGAAACCATCGCTGAAATAGCTGGCATCGGCTTCCAGCGCCACACGCGCCGGATCGAAGCCGGCGGCCTTGGCCGATTCACCGGCCACCGCGCCGAGCAGCACCGCCGGTGCACCCAGCCGCGAACGGGTGACCAGCGCTGGCAGCTGCGCGGCACCTGCACCGGCATCGGTATAGACCGCCACGGTGTGGCGGCCATCGTCCAGGCGCAGGTAGTTCAGGCCCGGCTGGTCCGGGCCGGATTCAGCGGCGATCGGCAGCCGGGTCAGTACGGCCTGGCCGCGCTGGGTCTGGCCATCATCCCTGCCCGCGGCAATGAAGCGGTATTCGTAACCCAGTCCGTCGGCCAGCACCTGCAGCGGATCGACCTGGCCGATGCCGCGCTGCACCTGACGCACGCTCACCGCGTCCACCTGCAGGGTCTTCAGCTGGGCGGCCAGGGCCGGCATCGCCTCGGCGGTCGGGGCCTGTTCCAGGGTCAGCACGGTGAACGCGGCAGGGTCGGCCCAGGCCGGAGCGGCCAGTGCAGCGGACAGGGCCAGGGACAGTACAAGCTGCTTTGTAAACGTTTTCATCGACGGGCGTAATTCCGTTGCCAAGGCAATCGGTCCAGGGAAAGTGCCGCCGAAGGGTGCAGCGTTCATGCCGCGCAGGGGTTGCCAGGCAACCTCCCGCAGGCCGAAGGACGGGCCGGTCTGCGCGCGGGACCCTCCTCCCGGCGTGACAACCTGCCTGCCCGGGCCGCGCAGGGCGACCCAATCCTGTGAAGATTGTGCGAGGGCGTTCACACCTGTCAACAGGACCTAAGTCACAGGGGCGATCCCAGCCTGCAGTTATCAGGCCATCACCGGCGGTCATCAGCGCGCCGTGCGAGGCTGCCGATAATGAAGGTCCCTGGCCACGAACCGAGCCCATGACCGTCCACCGCGACTTCGACCATCTCTGGCGCGACCGCTGCGATACCTCCAGCCAGCGCGCACCGCGCGTGCTGATCCGGGTGTTCGTGGCCCCCGGTGAGCTGGAACGCAGCGTGTCCTTCTACGAGCAGCTGCAGGGCGTGGTGGCCGATGCGGGCTTTCCATTTCCGGAGGCCGGGCTGCGCCTGGCCATGGTCGGTGCGTTCCTGTTGATCGAGGGCAGCGAGGCGGCGCTGGCGCCGTTCACCTCGACCACGGGGACACTGCTGGTCGATGACGTTCGGCCTTATCACGACAAACTGGTTGCCGCCGGCGCCGAGATCATCTTCCCGTTGCAGGTGGTCCCGACCGGGGCGGCGTTCAATGCGGTGCATCCCGACGGCACGGTGGTCGAGTACGTGCATCACCGGCCGGATCCGCAGGGGCGGTGAGGGGGCGAACGGCCAGGCTGCGCCCGGCCCCCGCGGTAGTGCCGGCCGCTGGCCGGCAACCTCAGAAGCAACAGCCGAAGCAAAAGCGGGCTTCCTGTGGGATGGCGGGGTGGGTCCGGTTGCGGGGGACGCCGTGAATCCGTCCCTGGAGGCTCGGTCGCGCCATCCATGGCGCTCACGCCCCCGCAACCG
>NZ_JBHHMJ010000455.1:0-9164 GCF_042136455.1 Stenotrophomonas sp. 3diitr2024 | reverse complement strand
CTGCTGGAAGTGGACAGCGAGGGTCACGGTGGCCTACGCCTGACCGATGCCAGCCGCGACGTGTTGACCGGCCGCCGCCAGATCAGCATGCGCCGCGACGATGTCGAGGTGGTCGCGCTGTGCGACATCGAACCGATCATGCTCGGCCGTGCCATGGACATGGTGGCCAAGGCCGGCAAGCCGGCCCCGAAGACCTACGGCCAGGACCGCGATACCAACGCCTGGAAGCGCCTGCTGGAACAGAAGGGCATCGATGGCGTGATCATCGCCACGCCGTGGGAGTACCACGCACCGATGGCGATTGCCGCGATGCAGGCCGGCGTGGCCGTGGGCTGTGAAGTGGTGGCCGGCATCACCCTGCAGGACCACTGGGACGTGCTGAAGACCCAGCTGAGCACCGGCACCCCGTACATGCTGCTGGAGAACGTCTGCTACCGCCGCGACGTGATGGCCGCGCTGCAGATGGTGCGCCAGGGCCTGTTCGGCGAACTGGTGCATCTGCAGGCCGGCTACCAGCACGACCTGCGCGGCGTGAAGTTCAATTCCGGCGACCCCAACCAGCCCTACGACAGCGGCGTGGAGTTCGGTCCGAAGGGCTGGAGCGAAGCTCGCTGGCGCACCGAGCATTCGGTGCAGCGCAACGGCGAGCTGTATCCCAGCCACGGTATCGGCCCTTGCGCGATGTATACCGGCATCAACCGTGGCAACCGCTTCACCCACATCAACGCCTTCGCGACCAAGGCACGCGGCCTGCACGAATACACCGTGGCCAAGAGTGGCGGCAGCACCCACCCCAGCACCCAGGTGAAGTTCAAGCTCGGCGATATCGTCACCACCACGCTGGCCTGCGAGAACGGCGAGACCATCCTGCTGCAGCACGACACCTCGCTGCCGCGCCCGTATTCAATGGGTTTCCGTGTGCAGGGCACCAAGGGCCTGTGGATGGACGTGAACCATTCGATCCACATCGAAGGCCGCAGCCCGCCGCACCAGTGGGAAGAGTTCAAGAAGTACCAGGACGCGTACGAGCACCCGCTGTGGAAGCAGAATGCCGACACCGCCGCCAGCGCCGGCCACGGCGGCATGGACTGGTTCGTCATCCATGCATTTGTTGAAGCGCTCAAAGCCAAGGCACCGATGCCGATCGACATCTACGACGCGGTGACCTGGAGTGCGATCACCCCGTTGAGCGAGCAGTCGATCGCCAACGGTTTCCAGACGCTGGAGTTCCCGGACTTTACTGCTGGTGCGTGGAAGACGCGCAAGCCGATCTTCGCGTTCGACGGTAAATACTGAGATTCATCCCTTCCATGCTGTGACGGAAATGCCGGGCGATGCCCGGCGTTTCTGTTTCTGGAGGCATTCGCCTTGTAGAGCCGAGCCCACGCTCGGCTGAATTTCCGACACGCTCCCCCCCCTGCATCAGAAAACTCTGAAATCCGACCCACTCCACAGTTTCTGACTTGAATGTGTAAACGACATCGGAGATAACGTCCCCCATGCGGTCAGACCGCATTCCGGACCAGGGACGATCCGAAGCATGACGTGGTGAGGCAACCGCCCCACGTTCTCGTTCCTGCCGGTGCTGTGTTTGTCCAGGAAGGAGAACAGGGATGTTGGAACGACTGAAGACCATTTCGTGTGCCGCACTGGCGATGATCGCGCTGGGGAGCTTGGCTCCTTGGGCTGCGCAGGCGCAGGAGGTGCAGAAGAAATGGGAGAGCTACCTGTCGATGGGCCAGCCGCGAGCTACCGAAGCGGCGGTGCAGAAGGACATCAAGTCGCTCTTTTCCCAGTACGAAAAGGACAAACCCTTCAATTGGCATGTCAAACGCCAACGCGTCCTTGGAAAGAAGGTCATCTACGATTACCGGGTGAGACCCGAGAAGATCGTTACTACCGACTGGGTCTACATCCACTCAGGGCAGGAGTACTCATCCGAAGATCAGATTCGTAGCGTGATCCTCGCTACCCGCGTCAGCGACCCGCAGTGCCCGGCGACTTCACTCACGGAGGATCCTTGGGTGGAGCTCCTTGGACTTGGCAGGGGCGACGACGGTAGCGTCACCAACGAGGAGAAGAATTTCCATTACACCTTGAACTTCTATCATCAGAGCACTCAAGAATGCTCGTCGATAGTGGGGTGGGAGCATGTGCGCCGGGCCAGAACGGCGCTTTGTCCGAATCGACCGTCCCTGACGTGGAATGAGGCCCTGCAGATGTGCTCTCTGGTCCAGCAGGACGAGCCGCACATGTCGCCCATGCTCTCCTACACAAGCGGGCCGCTGCCGCCGCAGCAGTGTCCTGTTGGTAACCCGTGTGATCCGACCACTGGCGATAAATCCCAGCCTGAGCCGGATTTCAACCTTGGATGGGTGAGCTTCCAACGCCACTATCACTCCCTGACGAGCACGGCGGGCGGCGCGTTGGGTACGGGCTGGACCCATTCCCACAATCTGCGGCTTACCGCAGGCGTAGACGATTCCACCTTCCCTCCCAGCTCCGAACTGAAAGTTGGGCTGATCGGCGCCGATGGCGGGCAGATCGCATTCCAGAAAGTGGGGGCAAGCTACGAAGCCATGGACGGAAGCGGCGATCGCGCGGTCCAGCAGGGCACCAACTGGCAACTTTCACGTGCCGGAGAGCGCATTTATTTTGATGCTGATGGCTTGATGCAGCGCCGTGATTTCGAAGACGGTACTTCGCTGACCTATGCACACGACAGCCGCGGCCGCCTGCTCAGCATCACCCATTCAACCGGTCGGCGCGTGGATGTCCAGTACCTCGCGCCGGGCGACGATTCACTGATCTCGGCCCTGGTGATCGCCGGCCAGCCTGTGGTGAGCTACGCCTATTCTCCGGCCGGGGAACTGATCACCGCGACCTATGCCGACGGTGCCAGCCGTACGTATCACTATGAGGACGCCCGCTTCCCGGGCTACCTAACCGGCGTGACCGCCGAAGACAACCAGCGCTACAGCTGGTACGGCTATGACACGCAAGGGCGAGTCACCTGCAGCCGCCATTCCGGCGATTGCAGCCAAGCCGACGTGGGCATTGATGGCGTGCGCCTGGAGTACACCCCGGCAGGCACCACCATCGTCACCGACGCACTGGGCAAGCAGAGCACCTACGCCTTGACCGCCAGCGGTACCAGCGGCCTTCCGCGCAAGGTCAATGGCATCACCGAGAGCAACGGCAGCATCAGTCGCACCTATCTGCCTGAGGGCACCGATTTCCGGCGTCGGCTTCAGTCGGTGACCGATCGCCGTGGCGTTGTTACCAACTACGCCTATGCGGAGGCCAGCGACGCTGTCGCAGGTGCTGTCAGTGTGACCACCACCACCGAAGCGGCCGGTACTCCGGACCAGCGCATCAGCGAAACGCGCGTGGCCATGGACAGCAATCGGCTGGTGCAGCAGACCGTCGGTAACCGTGAGGTCCGCGTCGCACGCAATGTGCGCCTCCAGCCAACCACCATCACCGTGCGCGACAGGGTGACCGGTGATACCCGCATCACCACGCAGACCTACTGTGAGGCCGAAGGGCCGGAGTGCCCGCTGGTGGGACTGCTGCGTAGCGTGGATGGCCCACGCAGTGATGTGGCGGATGTCTCCACCTATGCCTACTACACCGCGGACGACGCGGGATGCGCGGCCAATGGTGCCTGCAGTTATCGCAAGGGCGACCTGCGCAGCGTGACCAATGCGCTGGGCCAGACGGTCGAGACCTTGGCCTACGACGCGTTCGGGCGGCCGTTGTCGGTCAAGGATGCCAACGGCGTGGTCACCGATTACACTTACCATGCGCGCGGCTGGCCGACCTCGGTCACCGTGCGCGGTGCCACCACAGCCGAGGACCGGGTGACCCAGATCAGCTACTGGCCGACCGGCCAGGTGCAACAGATCACCGAGCCTGACGGCAGCAGCGTTACCTATGTCTATGACGCCGCCCAGCGGCTGACGGACATCGCGGACAGTGCGGGCAACACCATTCACTATGCGCTGGACAACGCCGGCAACCGCCTCAAGGAAGACACGCTGGATGCAGGCGGCACCCTGCGCCGTACTCTGGCGCGGACGTTCAACACGCTTGGCCAGCTGACCGCGCTGAAGGATGCGGGCAACCACGCCACCGGCTTTGCCTACGATGCCAACGGCAACCCGCAGACGATCACCGACGCCCTGCAGCGCGTGACCAGCCAGCAGTACGACCCGCTGAACCGCCTGGCGCAGACTCTGCAGGACGTCGGCGGCGTGGCGGCGGAGATCCGCAGCCAGTACAACGCGCTGGATCAGGTCACCCAGGTCACCGACCCGAAAGGTCTGCACACCACTTATGCCTATAACGGTTTCGGTGATCTGACCGGGCAAGTCAGCCCGGACAGTGGCGCCAGCAGCTTCACCGTGGACGCCGCCGGCAATCGCAAGACGGCTACCGATGCGCGTGGCGTCACCGCCACCTATCACTACGATGCACTCAACCGCCTGATCGGTATCGCCTATCCGGACCCCAATCTGGACGTGGGCTACAGCTATGACGTGGCGCCGGCCGCCTGTGCTGCCGACGAGCGCTTCGCCAAGGGACGGCTGGGGCAGGTGCTGCATGCCAATGGCAGCACCCAGTACTGCCATGACCGCTTCGGCCAGGTCACCCGCAAGGTGCAGACCGTCAACGGCGTTGCCAGTACGCTGCGCTATGCGTACAGCAAGTCGGGTCGCCTGACGGCATTGACGTATCCCGATGGCAGCGTCGCCGACTACGTGCGCGATACTCAGGGGCGCATCAGCCAGATCGGCCTGACCCGGCCCGGCCAAGCCCGCCAGATCGTGGTGAACAACGTGACCTACGCGGCTTTCGGCCCGGCGACCGGTTGGGCCTACGGCAACGGCCGCCAGCTGCAGCGTCCGTTAGACCTGGATTATCGCCCTCAGGCGGTGCATGACCCGGCTGCAGGCGGCCTGTCGCTGGGCTATGGCTACGATCCCGTCGGTTCGATCACCGAGCTGAAGAACGGCGCAGGCTCGTCGGTGCTGGCCAAGTACGCCTACGACGCGCTGGGTCGCCTGACCCAGACCCAGGACGGGACGACAGGCACGCCGATTGAAACCTATGCCTACGACGCCACCGGCAATCGCACCGCGCTGACCACCTCGGCAGGCACCGCCAGCTACACCTATCCCGCAACCAGCCACCGGCTGACCGCCGTGGACGGCGAAGCGCGCAACCATGACGCAGCGGGGAATACCACCAGCATCGGCAGCAAGACGTTCATCTATAACGATGCCAACCGCATGAACGCGGTGAAGCAGGGCAATTCCGTACTGGAAAGCTACGCCTACAATCATCGCGGCGAGCGCGTGCTGCGTACCCCGGCTGGTGGCGCAGCACAGATCACGTTGTACGACGAAGCTGGGCAGTGGCTGGGGAACTACTCGGCCACGGGCCAGGCGCAACAGCAGGCCATCTGGCTGGACAACTACCCGGTGGCGCTGATCAACGTGCCGGGCACCGGCGTGCCGGAACTTGCCTACGTCCAACCAGATCATCTGGGCACGCCGCGCGTGGTGATCGATCCGGTACGGAATGTCTCGATCTGGGAGTGGAGCAACAAGAGCGAAGTGTTCGGCAACCAGATTCCGAGGGCTGACCCGGATGGCGATGGTGTGGCGTTTGGGCTTGCGCTGCGCTTCCCGGGCCAGCAGGCCACGGATGCGAGTGGGTTGTTCTACAACTACCAGCGTGAGTATGAACCAATGGTGGGGCGGTACTCGCAGAGTGATCCGATTGGTTTGGTTGGAGGCATCAGTACTTATTCATATGTGAGTGGGAACCCTGCGTCTGCTTTGGATCGTCTTGGCTTACAGTCCGGTGCAGCTCGGGCTATGCGATTGCCACCTCCAGCGTATCGGCCTGGAAGTGGTTACCAGCAGTGGAATCCTGACCTCCCGGGCTATGGGGAAGGGCAAGCTCCTGCGCCATACATTGATATGAGTCCGATCCACTCGCCAATCGATGCTTTCATTGGTGCGACGGTAAGTTTGCCAGTAATCGTGGATGCTCTCGCCAACCTCTACTTCAGCAAGAAAAAGGACGGTGCGCGATCCAAGCCTACGAACTGTCCAGTAGGAACACTCCCTATAGACACGGCCAAAAAATCCTTCGGGCTTGATCATGGTGCCGTTGAAACCATTAAGGAAGGTTCCGCTGCTAGCCCGACGCACTGGACTGGTATAGCCCCAAATGGCGATATTTGGGTTGGGACGCAGGACGGCAAAGGTAGAATAGAGGGGAATATTAGTGATTATGGTTTTGGGAGGTGATGCGTGAGTGGTCTTTTGGTGAATATTTCACTTAGGTTTTTCCATCCCTCTGTTTCTGCTGAATCCATTAGGGAGGAAATTGGTTTGGAGTCCCGCTTTGCCCGCAGTGCAGGCGAGCCTAGACCAGCTCGGCAGGGTGAGGATCAGCAGCTCTATGAATTTACCTATCTATCTATTCCTCTCGCGAGGAAGGTGAATGTCGAGTTGGATGAGGAGATCTCCCGTTGGTGCGATTTTCTGATAAACAAGCGTGAGTTCATTGGCCACATCACAGATACGGGAGGGAGGGCAGAATTCTATATCAGCATCTTTGTGGGCGGACTTGGCGGATTTGAACTGGATCGTGCAGTTCTCACCAGAGTCACAACTTTGGGCCTCGGTTTGGCGGTGGAAATTTACCCGCCTTCGGGCGACGAGACGTAGAGCGCCTCGGGTGCGCGGTCGAATCGGCTGCATCGGGAATGTGGTCGGCAGAGGGGATGTCATCTATCTATCCCTGGATCCAGATGCGGTACTGGAGGAGGACGTCTGGGAACTGGTCGCATTGTTCAGGAGGTATCGGATTCCACTGGCCCAGCTGCGAACGCTGGAGGCAGGCAGGTACTCTCGAGCGCTGCGCGATGCCTTGCGCGAGTAGGGTGCCAAGCGGGAGGCAAGGTGCATGAGCTCCCGCACTCCTCCACAAAAGAACGCGATCGGGCTGCACGCCCTCGGAGAGGTACAAGATGAAAGCCAGGCAGATTCTTCGGTACGGGCTGGCCTACGCGGTGTCGTGTGGAGCACTCTGGCTGTTCCTGCACTTTGTGGGCAGGGCGCTTTACGCCTTCGACTCACATCAGGTTTTCTTCTGGCTGTATGCCGTCAGCCTTTTGTTGCTGGGAATCTGCGCACGGGTTCCCGCCGCGGGCCGCCTTACGATCAGGCGGCTTGCCAAGGGGGCTGGCTTGGGGCTGCTCGCGGGCCTTCTGGCCCAGGTCGTGGTGCTTGTACTGGAAGCCTATAGATTCAGCGGATTCAGCCCATCGCTGCTCTGGCAGGTACCGGTTTCGCTGACGGTGATGAGCGTCGTGCTGCTCACGCCGCTCTGGGGCGTAGTGCTGGTTGCCCTCACTGCCGAACACCGCCGCGACAACCACCCACGTCAGGCCTCGAAGCCATGAAGCACCTGAACGCCTTTTGCCTCGTGGTTGCACTGACATCCTGTGCGGCGCATCCGAACCGCACCACGAAGTGTCCGCCGGCCCATTTCACCTACGTCGGCACCGAGAGCGTCGACGGACTGACCTACGGGCGCTTCCAGGTCACCCACAATGCTGATCAGCCGCTTCAGCTGTGGGTGGATGAGAGACGCAGGTTGAACCCAAGGACCGCTCGCGCAGAGATGAGGCGCACAGGCGAGGATGCCTGGCGGCCTTACAACGTGATCCTTGAGGAAATCACACCGGGAGCGATCGGGCTGTCGATCGGGCAGGATGAACAGCAGAGCGTTCTGTTCGATGGTGATGGCCTGTTCCTGGCCGGCGCATCCAGCGCGGGCGCGAATTACTCCATCGTGGTACAGGACGCTGCCGGTTGCGAGCATCGCTCGGCAACGTTCATTCCCTGACATTTCTGGCGGCGCGCCGGCCAGGCAACGAAGGAAAAATGGCGCGCCCGGAGGGATTCGAACCCCCGACCAATGGCTTCGGAAGCCACTACTCTATCCGGCTGAGCTACGGGCGCGTTGTAGAACCGCCGCGCCGTCGGCCAGTGCCGGGGCGGGCATCGCAGCGCCATGAGGCGGTGCGGGACCGGCATTCTATCCAGTTTCGTCGAACAAATCTCCCCCCACCGGCAAAGCCCTGCCGGAGGGGCAGGAGTATCCTATCGCCATGGCTGATACCCCCCTCACTTCGCCGCAGTCGCCGGCGACGCCGCGTTGGCGGCATTACTGGAGTCTGATGCGCGCTGATCGCCCGATCGGCACGCTGCTGCTGCTGTGGCCCACCTGGTGGGCGTTGTGGCTGGCTGCCGGCGGCCTGCCGCCGCTGTGGACGCTGTTCGTGTTCACCGCCGGCGTGTGGCTGACCCGCTCGGCCGGTTGCGTCATCAACGACTACGCTGACCGCTGGCTCGACCCGCATGTGGAGCGCACCAAGGCGCGGCCGCTGGCCACCGGCGCGATCAGCGGTCGCGCCGCGCTGGCGCTGTTCGCCGTACTGATGCTGGTGGCCTTCGGCCTGGTGCTGACCCTGAACGGGCTGACCATCGGCCTGAGCTTCATCGGCGTGTTCCTGGCCGCCAGCTATCCGTACCTGAAGCGCTACACCCATCTGCCGCAGGTCTACCTGGGCATGTCGTTCGGCTGGGGCATCCCGATGGCGTTCGCCGCCGTGCAGGGCGAGGTGCCGATGCTGGGCTGGCTGCTGTATGCCGGCAACATCCTGTGGTCCACCGCCTACGACACCTGGTATGCCATGGTCGACCGCGAGGACGACCTGAAGATGGGCTCGCACTCCACCGCGATCCTGTTCGGTGATCTCGATCTGGTCATCCAGGGCGTGCTGTACGCGCTGTTCCTGGCCACCATGGCGCTGGTTGGCGTGCGCGGCGGGCTGGGTGGCTACTACCTGGCCGGCGTGGCCATGGCCACCTTGCTGGTGGTGTACGAATTCTGGATCTGCCGCAACCGCGAGCGCGGCCCGTGTTTCAAGGCGTTCCTGCACAACAACTGGGTCGGCGCCGCGCTGTTTGCCGGTATCGCCGTGGACCTGGCGCTGCGTTGACCCCAGGGGTTGGTAGAGCCGGCCGCTGGCCGGCTGCACCCGTGCGCGATCCCGAGTTTGCCGGCCAGCGGCCGGC
>NZ_JBHHMJ010000440.1:0-7184 GCF_042136455.1 Stenotrophomonas sp. 3diitr2024 | reverse complement strand
CGTGCCAGCCGCTGGCCGGCAGCCCCGTGGACCGTTGCCAGTTTCCCTATGGTTGCCGGCCAGCGGCCGGCACTACCTTTATGAATGGGCGATATTTCCACCCTGCCCGCCCCGCCGCGGCTTCGGTATGCTGGCGCCCTTTCCTGAATCCGGCGCCGCGCGCGCACTGCCGATGAGCCTGTTCCGCCCCCGCATGCTGCTGTCCGTCGCCCTGATCGGCCTGCTGGCCGGCTGCGGTGGCGATCCGGTCCGCCCCACGCCACCGCCTGCGCCGACCGTGGTCCCGCAGGCCAAGCCGGTGAAGATCGGCATCGCCCTGGGCGGCGGCGCGGCCAAAGGCTTTGCCCATATCGGCGTGATCAAGATGCTGGAGGCCAACGGCTTCGAGCCAGCCGTGGTCGCCGGCACCAGCGCCGGCAGCGTGGTCGGCGCCCTGTATGCCAGCGGCATGGATGCCTTCCAGATGCAGAGCAAGGCCGTCGCGCTGGACGAAGCCAGCATCCGCGACGTGCGCCTGTTCTCCGGTGGCCTGGTGCAGGGCCAGAAGCTGCAGGACTACGTCAACGAGCAGGTCGCCAACCGTCCCGCCGAGCGCCTGAAGAAGCCGTTCGCCGCCGTCGCCACCCAGCTCGAAACCGGCGAGCGCGCAATCTTCGTGCGCGGCAACGTCGGCCAGGCAGTGCGCGCGTCGAGCAGCATTCCCGGTGTGTTCGAGCCGGTGAAGATCGGCGGCCGCAACTACATCGATGGTGGCGTGGTCAGCCCGGTGCCGGTGGATGCCGCCCGCCAGCTCGGCGCCGACTTCGTGATCGCCGTGGACATCTCCAGCAAGGCCAGCGGCAAGGCGCCGACCGACATGCTGGGCATCGTCAACCAGTCCATCTCGATCATGGGCCAGCGCCTGGGCGAGCAGGAACTGGCGCGCGCCGACATCGTCATCCGCCCGAAGGTACTGGACATCGGTGCCGCCGATTTCAGCCAGCGTGGCACCGCGATCCTGGAAGGCGAAAAGGCTGCGATGGCAGCGATGCCGCAGATCCGCGCCAGGATCCAGCAGCTGCAGCGCGCGCGCGCCGCAGCAGCCGCACCGGCACCGGTGGCCGCGCCGAAGTGCGAGGAAGCCTCGCGCCTGGGCAAGCTGATCGGCCGCAAGGACAAGTGCTGATCCATTGAAGCCAGGCCACCGGGCCCGCCCGGTGGTTGCTCAGGATTCCAGCTGCGACAGCGGCAACGCCTGGAAGCCCTTCACCGTGCGCAGCACGAAGCTGGAATTGGCATCGGCCACGCCACCGGCATTGAGCAGCCGGTCCAGCAGGAAGCGCGAGAAGTGCTCCAGGTCGCGCACGTAGACGTGCAGCAGGTAGTCCATGTCACCCGTCAGCGCGTGGCAGGCCACCACCTCGTCCCACGCCTGCACGCTGTCCACGAAGTGGCCGATGGCGGCCTGGTCGTGCTTTTCCAGCTGCACGCGCACGAAGGCCTGCAGGCCCAGCCGCAGCTGCCGTGGCTCCAGCCGCGCGCCATAGCCGACGATCACGCCCTCGCTTTCCAGCCGCTGCAACCGCCGCAGGCAGGCCGAAGGAGAGAGATTCACCCGCGCCGCCAGTTCGGCGTTGGTGGCGCGCCCATCCCGCTGGATTTCGGCCAGCAGGCGTATATCCGTGCGATCGAACTGGACTTCTCCGGCCATTGTTGCCCCGCAACATGGTGAGTACGCAATGATATTGCGCCAACAAGGCCAATCGGCGCAACTTTTGCAACCCTGTTGCGCGTCCCCTGCCCTAGCATCATGGGTATCCCATCCAGGAGTGCCGCATGGACCTCGCCCAGCCCCGCCGCGTCGAACACCAGCAGACCGACAAGGGCTACGTGCCGGTGTATACCACCGCGCTCGTCGAGCAGCCATGGGACACTTACAGCGCCGACGACCACGCGACCTGGAGCACGCTTTACCAGCGCCAGCGCGAGCTGCTGGTCGGCCGTGCCTGCCAGGAGTTCCTGGATGCGCAGGACGAGATGGGCATGAGCGCACACATGATTCCGCGCTTCGACCAGCTCAACGAAGTGCTCGGCGCCGCCACCGGCTGGACCTTGGTCGGCGTTGAAGGCTTGTTGCCGGAACTGGATTTCTTCGACCATCTGGCCAACCGCCGTTTCCCGGTGACCTGGTGGATCCGTCGCCCGGACCAGATCGACTACATCGCCGAGCCGGACCTGTTCCACGATCTGTTCGGCCACGTACCGCTGCTGATGAACCCGGTGTTCGCCGACTACATGGAGGCATACGGCCGTGGCGGCGTCAAAGCCCACGCGATCGGCCCGGATGCGCTGCAGAACCTGACCCGCCTGTACTGGTACACGGTGGAGTTCGGCCTGATCGATACGCCCGAGGGCCTGCGCATCTACGGTGCCGGCATTGTGTCGTCGAAGGGCGAGTCGCTGTACTCGCTGGAATCGGCCGCGCCCAACCGCATCGGCTTCGACCTGCAGCGCATCATGCGCACGAAGTACCGCATCGACACCTTCCAGAAGACCTACTTCGTCATCGACAGCTTCGAACAGCTCATGCAGGCGACCTCGCCGGACTTCACCCCGATCTACGCGGCCCTGGCCAACCAGGCGCATCTGCCGGCCGGTGAAGTGCAGGGCGACGACCGCGTGTTCCAGAAGGGCAACGGCGAAGGCTGGGCCGACGGCGGCGACGTGTAAGCACACAACGCGCACGGCTTTGCACTGAAAACGGCGCACATGGGTGCGCCGTTTTCGTTGTTGCCTGCCTGCGCCACTGCAGCGACGCAGGCGAGGGCAGGGCACTCAGGCGTCCACGGCCCGGCAGGACCCGCGCACCATCAACTGCGGATGCACGCTGGCCGCGGTCGGCGCGTCGGGAACGTCGGCCTGGACAAGCATGGCGGCGGCGGTGCGGCCGATATCGGAGACGTGGCGACGCACCGACGTCAGCGGCGGCCACAGCCGCGATGCCAACGGGCTGTCGTCGTAGCTGACGATCGACAGCTGCTGCGGCACCGCGATGCCTGCACGCAATGCCACCTGGTACACGCCTGCGGCGATTTCGTCGTTGCCGGCGAAAATCGCACTGGGGCGTTGCTCGCCCATCAGCAGCCGTTCGGCGGCATGCACGCCGGACTCGAAGGTGTCGCCCGCTTCCAGCACGCGCTCGCCGGGCAGGGTCAGGCCGACCTGCGCCAGCCGATCAAGGAAACCATGCGTCCGTTCGCGCGCGGCACGCCGGTCACCCGGTCCGGTGATCACCGCGATGTCGCGGTGGCCAAGCGAAAGCAGGTAGCCCGCCGCAGCGGCAGCACCATCGCGGTCATGGGTGACCACGGCATGGTTCTCATCCTCCGAGGCATGCGCGTTGATGCGCACGTAGCGGCAGTCGATGTCATCGAGCATCTGCGCCAGCGCAGCCGATTCGGACGCACGCGGCCCCAGGATCACGCCGTGCAGCTTCTGCTGCTGCACGAAACGGCGCACGCCCTGCGGGCATTCCGGATCCTGGCTGTCGCAGGGGTGCACCACCAGCTCATAGCCAGTGCCGCGCAGCGCGTCCAGCGCGCCGTGCTGCAGGTCGACGATGCATTGGGCACCGGGATCGTCATACACCAGACCGATCAGGAAGGAGCGGCGGAATGCCAGCCCGCGCGCGAGAGGATCGGGCACGTAACCGACCTCGCGCATCAACGCCTCGACCTTGTCGCGGGTGTCCTTGCGCACCAGCGGCGAGTTGTTGATGATTCTTGAAACCGTTTTCTTGGAAACTCCCGACAGTCGTGCGATGTCGTTGATCGTGGCAGCCTTGCCCTTCGATGCCGGCAACGCGGCATCGCTAATAGTTCGCACTGACATGTATAGAACCAGGTAAGTCGGAGAATTCTAGCCTTGCGCCCGTCGGGCGCGAAGTTGCGGAATGTCGCAGCGGATCTGAATCGTGTCGTGTTCGACAGATTCTGCTGCGCAAGGTTCCATTGTGATCGCTCTACTGCTTCTGCATCTGAATCGTTCTTCCGCGCGTATTCACCCTGAATGTGGACGCGACGCGCGCGAACGCCAACATTCCCTTAACCATGCTCCGCTACATTCGAGGCATGGACCTGCAGACTTCTCCGTTTCCGCCGTTCCGTGGCCGCGACCGGTTGATCGCCGCAGTCGACGCGGCGATGAGCTCCGGTGATCCCGAGCGCATCACGGCCGACCTGCAGCTGGCGCTGCAGGAAGCCATAACCGACAGCCGCATCGAGTTGCCCGAATGCGTGCATCGGCCGGTCAGTGATCATTACGCGCGACGTCCGCTGTACCACAGCCGCGAACACGGCTACAGCGTGATTGCCATGAGCTGGGGCCCAGGGCAGGGCACGCCGCTGCACGACCACGATGCCATGTGGTGTGTGGAGGGCGTGTGGTTGGGCGAGCTGGAGATCACCCGTTACGAGCTGCTGGAGTGCGCCGGCGAGCGCTGGCGCTTCCGCCGCCACGCCGCGCTGCGCGGGGGCTGCGGCAGTGCCGGCAGCCTGATCCCCCCGCATGAGTACCACACCCTGCGCAATGCCAGCGATGAGGCCCTGGCGATCTCGGTACATGTGTACGAGGCGCAGATGGAGCGCTCGGCGGTGTTCGATCCGCTCGGTGGCGACTGGTACCAGCGCCGCATCCAGGCGCTGCAGGCCGACCCGGCCTGAATCCGGCGCGGTGCGGAGCAGGGCACCGTCGCGGTCCGCATGGCATCATGCGCCGCTGCGCTGCCGGCACCGGCAGCATCCGCGATGCCCTGGCGGGCAAGGAGCAAGACGATGTCCAGCGCTGATCCGCGCCTGCGCGCGCTGTTGAAGCTGGCACCGGTGATCCCGGTGTACACCCCTGAAGATGTGAATGAAGCGGTCGAAGTAGCCCAGGCACTGTTCCGTGGTGGGCTGCCGGTGATCGAGGTGACCCTGCGCACGCCGCAGGCGCTGGATGCGATCAAGGCCATGGTCGAGGCCGTGCCGGACGCGGTGATCGGTGCCGGCACCGTACTCAACGCCGCGCAGATGCAGGCGGCGAAGCAGGCCGGTGCGCGTTTTGCCGTTTCCCCCGGTGCCACGCCGGCACTGTATGCGGCCGCGCGTGATGCCGATCTGCCGTACCTGCCCGGTGCTGCCACCGCTTCGGACCTGATCCAGGGCCTGGAGCACGGCGCGGACACCTTCAAGTTCTTCCCGGCCGTGCAGGCCGGCGGCGCCGCGCTGCTGGCCGCCTGGCACGGCCCGTTCGCCGATGTGCGCTTCTGCCCGACCGGCGGCATCAGCGCGCAGACCGCGCCGCAGTTCCTGCACCTGCCCAACGTGCTGTGCGTGGGCGGTTCGTGGCTGACCACCCCGGCGCTGCTGCAGACCCGCGGCTGGGACGCCATCGAGCGCCTGGCCCGCGAGGCCTCGGTGCTGGCCAGCTGAACCTGCTTCGCGGATCTTCAAAGGTTTGATCGTGATCAAAGCGCCGGCCTCGCGCCGGCGTCATTCTGTGGGCAAGCGCACTACGGAGATCCGAACATGAATTCCACCATGAAGGCCGCTGTCGTGCGTGAGTTCGGCAAGCCACTGGTGATCGAGGAAGTCTCGGTACCGCGCCCGGGGGCGGGCGAGGTACTGGTCAAGATCGAGGCTTGTGGCGTCTGCCACACCGACCTGCACGCCGCCGAGGGCGACTGGCCGGTGAAACCGAACCCGCCGTTCATCCCCGGCCACGAGGGCGTGGGGCACGTCGTGGCCGTGGGAGGCGGGGTAGGGCACGTCAAGGAAGGCGACAGGGTCGGCATCCCCTGGTTGTACTCGGCGTGTGGTCATTGCGAACACTGCCTGGGTGGCTGGGAAACGCTGTGCGAGACGCAGCGCAACACCGGCTACTCGGTCAACGGCGGCTTCGCCGAGTACGCACTGGCCGATGCCAACTATGTCGGCCTGCTTCCGAAGGACGTGGGCTTCGTCGAGATCGCGCCGGTGCTGTGCGCCGGCGTGACCGTCTACAAGGGCCTGAAGGTCACCGACACCAAGCCCGGTGACTGGGTGGCGATTTCCGGCATCGGTGGCCTGGGCCACATGGCCGTACAGTACGCCCGCGCGATGGGCCTGAACGTGGCTGCGGTGGACGTGGACGACACCAAGCTGGCACTGGCCCGCCAGCTGGGCGCGCAGGTCACCGTCAACGCGCGCACCACCGACCCGGCCGCGTTCCTCAGGAAGGAAATCGGCGGCGCCCACGGTGCGCTGGTCACCGCGGTATCGCCGAAGGCGTTCGAACAGGCACTGGGCATGGTGCGCCGTGGCGGCACTGTCTCGCTCAATGGTCTGCCGCCCGGCAACTTCCCGCTGGACATCTTCGGCATGGTGCTCAACGGCATTACCGTGCGCGGCTCGATCGTCGGTACCCGCCTGGACCTGCAGGAATCGCTGCAGTTCGCCGCCGAGGGTAAGGTCGCGGCGACGGTCAGCACCGACCGCCTGGAAAACATCAACGACGTGTTCGCGCGCATGCATGCGGGCACCATCGAAGGCCGCGTGGTGCTCGACTTCGCCGCCTGACCCCCTGTGCATGGCCGCCGTCGCTCCGTCCCCCTCTCCCACGGACGCGGCGGCCATGCCGATTCATCGGATCGGTTCCCCCCACATTTCGGTAGTGCCGGTCGCTGGCCGGCATGCCGGGTTCTCCGCCGCAGCCGTACAATGCGCGCATGCCTGGCGTGCTCAAGACCCTGTTCCTGTCCCTCGCTGCCCTGATCGGCGGTGTGCTGTCGCTTGCGCTGGTCAGCAGCGTCGCCAGCTGGCTGCCACCGTTGCTGGGCCTGTCGCCGGACAACAACAGCGTGCAGCTGGGCTGGGATCTCACCTTCAGCGTGCTCGGTGGCATCGCCGGGGTTTCCTTTGCCACCTATTACGCGCCCTGCTGGCCGCGATCGCACGGCTTCTCGATCTGGTCGCTGGTCGCGCTGGGCTGTGGCTACGCCATGTGGACGGCGGGTGCGGATTTCCCGTTCTGGTTCGTCATTTCACTGCTGGCGTCGCTGCCGTTGCAACTGCTGGCCGGCTGGTGGTTCGGCCGTCGTCCCTCGCGCGATCCGCGCTGAGCGCATGCAGGTAGTGCCGGCCGCTGGCCGGCAACCTCGGCCATCCTGCCGTTGCCGGCCAGCGGCC
>NZ_JBHHMJ010000425.1:0-322 GCF_042136455.1 Stenotrophomonas sp. 3diitr2024 | reverse complement strand
AACCTTTTTGGAGCCAGCCGCCTAAGGTGGGACAGATGATTGGGGTGAAGTCGTAACAAGGTAGCCGTATCGGAAGGTGCGGCTGGATCACCTCCTTTCTATGGAGAATTGATGAACGCTGTTCATCAATATAAGTTTCCGTGTTTCGTTTTGTTCAGTTTTGAGAGAACTATCTCTCATATATAAATGTATGTTCTTTGAAAACTAGATAACAGTGTAGCTCATATTTTTTAATTTTTAGTTTGGTTAAGTTAGAAAGGGCGCACGGTGGATGCCTTGACACTAGGAGTCGATGAAGGACGGGACTAACGCCGATATGCTT
>NZ_JBHHMJ010000424.1:0-1124 GCF_042136455.1 Stenotrophomonas sp. 3diitr2024 | reverse complement strand
GGTCAGATCCCTTTGCGGCGCAAAGGGATCTGACCCCACCCCGAAGGTTGACCCAGCAGGGCAGTACCGCTGCGGCTACGCGAAGTGCTGGTAACCGCCGCCGGCGGCTTCGCCGTCCACGTGCACGCCCTGCCCTTCGGCAATACGGCCGATGCGGGTGAGCGGCACGTCCAGCGATTCGGCCAGGTAGTGCAGCGCGTCGCGCTGGTCGGCGGCGGCGGTAAAGCACAGCTCGTAGTCGTCGCCACCGCGCAGTGCGCAGTCGCGTGCGGCCTCACGACCGAGCAGTTCCCGCAGTGCGTGCGAGATCGGCAGCAAATCGGCATCCACGTGCGCGGCCAGGTTGCTACGCGTGGCGATATGACCGAGGTCGGCCAGCAGGCCGTCAGACACATCCACCGCCGCGTGCGCGAAGGCCCGCAGGCGCAGGCCGAGGGTCACGCGCGGCGTCGGCCGCAGCAGGCGCAGGCGCAGGCTTTCGTAGTCGGCCAGCAGCGTGGCGGTGGCGATGCTCAACGCACCTTGTTGCCACAGGCGCAGCGCACCGGCGGCATCGCCGAGCGTGCCACTGACCCAAATGTCATCGCCTGCCTGTGCGCGGTCGCGCCGCAGGGCTTGGCCGCGCCCGACCTGGCCCATCGCGGTCACCGACAGCGACAGCGGACCGAGCGTGGTGTCGCCACCGATCAGCGCGATGTCGTGCTGGTCGGCCAGGGCGAAGAAGCCATCGGCAAAGGCCTCGATCCAATCTTCAGATGCTTCCGGCAGCGACAGTGCCAGCGTGCACCACGCCGGGCGCGCGCCCATCGCGGCGAGGTCTGACAGATTGACCGCCAGGGTCTTCCAGCCGATGTCGAAGGCAGGCGTCTCAACCGGGAAGTGCACGCCGCTGTTGAGCGTATCGGCGGTGACCACCAGCTGTTCGTTGGCACGCGGCTGCAGCAACGCGGCGTCGTCACCGATGCCGAGCAGGATGTCGTCGCGCTCGAGGGTGCGGGCGCGGATGCGGTCGATGAGGGCGAATTCGGCCAGGGACATGGGGCGTTCCCGCTGTTGTACGTGCCGCGCAAGGCGCGGTGGGCGGTAGTTGGGGGGGGGGGGGGGGGGGGGGGGGGGGGGGGGGG
>NZ_JBHHMJ010000423.1:0-2901 GCF_042136455.1 Stenotrophomonas sp. 3diitr2024 | reverse complement strand
CCGGCAACCTCATGAACCTCCGGAAAGAGCAGGGAGTTGCCGGCCAGCGGCCGGCACTACCTCAGCGGCGGGCCGCTTCGCTCTTGTCGCGCGCGCCGCGGAACTCCGATTCCTTTTCCCACGTCGGCCAGCGGCGGCTGTTGGCCAGCTCGGCACCCAGGTCGTAGACCAGCAGCGTGTCGGCAGCGTGGCCGCTCGGGTCCCAGCTCGGCGTCCAGGCATCACAGGCCTGGTGGTAGCAGTCGGCGAAGTACTTTTCGCGCAGCGCGCGGCCGGCTTCAACGCCACCGTCCAGCTTGTCCAGGCCCGGGCCGATGGTGATCGCCGGCACGCCCAGGCGGGCGAAGGCAAAGTGATCGGCACGGTAGAAGAAGCCGGCTTCCAGGTTCGGGTCCGGACTGTAGCTGCGGCCACGGGCCTTGGCCACGCGCTCCAGATCGCCTTCCAACGACACCCGGCCCTTGCCCCATGAGGCAATGTCGCGGGTCGGGCCATCCGGGCTGAACATCTCGATGTTCAGCACCGCAGCGGTCTTGTCCAGCGGCGCCAGCGGGTGCGCAGCATAGTAGCTGGCCCCCAGCAGGCCCTTCTCTTCAGCGGTCAGCGCCACGAAGTACAGCGTGCGCTGTGGCTGCGGGCCGGCTGCGAACACCCGACCCAGCTCCAGCACCGTGGCCACGCCGGTGGCGTTGTCGATCGCACCGCGGCGGATGCGGTCCCCCTTGGCGTCGGGCTGACCGATGCCGAACGCATCCCAGTGCGCGGAGAAGATCACGGCCTCGTCAGCATGTTCACCACCGGGCAGCTTGGCGACCACGTTGCGGGTCACCACCTGCTCGCGCTTGAGCGCGAAATCCACGCTCAGTTTCGCGTTGTCCAGTGCCACCGGGCGGAAGTCGGCACGCATCGCCTTGCGCTTCTCCGCATCGAAGTCGAGGCCGGCGTCGGCGAAGATCGCCTCGGCCAGCTCGCGCTGCATCCAGCCACGCAGCGGGGTGTGCTGCGCCATCGCTTCGGCGTGGCCGCGCTCGATGTCGAACAGCGGCGAAGTGCCCGAGCTCTTTACCGTGGCCCAGCCATACGCGGCCGGCGCGGTCTCGTGCACGATCAGCACGCCTTCGGCACCCCGGCGTGCGGCTTCCTCGAACTTGTAGGTCCACCGGCCGTAGTAGGTCACCGCCTTGCCATCGAACGCGCCCGGCGCGTCGGCCTCGAAGTCGGCGTCGTTGATCAGCACCACGGCGATCTTGCCGTGCAGGTCCACGTCCTTGTAGTCGTTCCAGTGGCGTTCCGGTGCGTCGATGCCGTAGCCGACGAACACCAACGGTGCATCCTTGATCTGCACGCGCTTGCGCGGCTGCAGGCTCTGCAGGGTCACGTCCACGCCATTGGCCAGCGCACGCTTGCCCTGCTTCAGCGACAGGCTGGCCTTGGCCTCACCCTCCAGCTGCGCGCGCACCAGCGGCACTGGCTGCACCCAGCTGCCGTCCACGCCGCCCGGCTGCAGGCCATAGCTGCGGAACTGCTCGATCAGGTACTGCACCGTGCGCTCTTCGCCCTCGGTCGCCGGTGCGCGGCCCTCGAACTCATCCGACGCCAGCACACGCACATGCCGCGACAGTGCCTGCGGATCGATGCCGCCACCCGGCAGGTCGTTGGCCGCATGGGCCAGGCCACCGACGAACAGGCAGGACGACAGCAGCAACACGCGCATCGGATTCACGGCAGTACCACGGCTAGCTTGGAAGTCACCAGAGTGTAACGTGGTCGTGACACCACGGCGCGGCTTGGGCCCACGTCATCCACGCATCGCGTGGATCTACCTGCTGATGCGATCCAGCCAGCAGGCCAGGCCCTGTGCGTTGAGTTCGATGTCCATCGCCAGCACGGCAATCACCGCCGCATCGTCCAGCGCACAACCATGCTGCTGCGCCCGTTCCAGGTACAGCGCCTGCAGTGCCGCCAGCAGGCAGCGGTGGCGGTCCGGGCGGCCATCGCACTGGCGGCCGATCGCGGCCATCGCATCGATCTGCTCGAACAGGTCCGCAGCCAGTTTTTCCACCTGCTGCACGCGCCCATAGTGGGTCAGGTACATCGCCTGCGGGGCGTAGCCCAGCATGCGTCGGATCGAGGCCTTCATCGCCTCTGGGTCGAACTGCACCGGCGAGGAAGTCGGGAAGATGAAAGCGCCCTGCGCGCTGTCCAGCTCGCGGTAGGAGATGCCGAACGTATCGCCAGTGAACCAGCTGCGGCTGCGCGCATCCCACACGCAATAATGGTGCAGTGCGTGGCCCGGCGTGTGCAGCAGCACCAGTTCGCGGCCAGCGAGATCGATGCGGTGGCCGTCTTCGGCCACCACCACGCGGTGTTCGGGAATCGGCTCGATGCGGCCGTAGCTGCGCGCGATCTCCTCGGCGCCGTACACCGCCGTCGCACCCGCAATCAGCCGGGTCGGGTCGATCATGTGCGGCGCACCGCGCGGATGCAGCACCGCCTTTGCGTTGGGCAGCTGCTGCATCAGCAGTCCGGCGCCGCCGGCGTGGTCCAGGTGCACGTGCGTGAGCAGCAGCCAGTCCACGGCATCCACGCCCAGGCCAGCGTCCACCAGCGCCTGCAGCATCGCCGGCACAGACAGGCCGGTGCCGCAGTCGACGAAGGCCGCGCGGCCGTTTTCAACGATCAGGTAGGCCGCGTCGAAGTCCGGGCGCTGGAAGCCGGTATCGATGGTGTGGATGCTGGGATCGGCGGTCATCGGCACGCACCTGGCAGTCTCGGAAACAGACGCCCATGGTAGGCGCGCAGGCGGTCCGGGTTCGATGCGGCTTTGGTCGGGTAGTGCCGGCCGCTGGCCGGCAACCTCGGGACAGCCGGGAGAATGCATGTGCCGGCCAGCGGCCGGCA
>NZ_JBHHMJ010000418.1:0-1987 GCF_042136455.1 Stenotrophomonas sp. 3diitr2024 | reverse complement strand
CGGTGATCGATCCCAGCGCCCAGGTCGCGGCCAGCGCCCATATCGGCCCGTTCGTCTCAGTGGGTGCGCGCAGCGTCGTCGGCGAGAACTGCATCATCGATGCGCTCGGCCTTGCTCGCGGATGGCGGAGCGTTTCTTTGGTTACTTTCTTTTCGCGAAAAGAAAGTGACAAGCCCAATCATCGAGGGAGAGCAACGGCCCCAGCCAAACACCCGGCGCCGCCGAATCCGCTGTTAGCAGCGTCACTGCAGGTCGCGAAGATTCAGTTTCCGCAGCGTTGGGTTCTTCCACGCGGTGATCCCGGCCACGCTCAGCACCGCGAATCCGCCCAGCACCACCGCCGGCACCAGGCCGAGCAGCTTCGCCATCGTGCCGGCATAGAACGCGCCCAGCTCATTGGACGAACTGATGAAGATGCCGTTGATCGACGATACGCGACCGCGCATCTCTTCCGGCGTAGCCAACTGCAGGATGGTCGAGCGGATCACCACCGAGACGCCATCGAACGCGCCGTAGAACAGCAGGATCAACGCCGACAGCCAGAAGTGCTGCGACAACCCGAAGCTGATCACGCACAGGCCGAAGCCGGCCACCGCGAACAGCAGCACGCGGCCAGCATTGCGGTGCAGCGGGTGGCGCGCCAGCCACAGGCCTACGCACACCGAGCCCAGCGCCGGCATCGCGCGCAGGATGCCCAGGCCTTCCGGGCCGTGGTGCAGGATCTCGTGCAGGAACGCCGGCAGCATCGCCACCACGCCGCCCAGCAGCACCGAGAACATGTCCAGCGCCATCGCGCCGACCATGATCCGGTTGCCGACCACGAAGCGCGCGCCTTCAGCGATGCTCTTGAAGATCGGGGCGGCCGGACCGGTATGCACCGGTTCTTCCACCTTCAGCGTGGCCAGGCAGGCCATCGCCACCAGCGCAAAGGCCGTAGCCACCGCGTAGGACAGGCCCTTGCCACCGAAGCCGACCAGCACGCCGCCCAATGCCGGGCCGGCGATCATGCCGGCCTGGAACACCACCGCGCCCAGGCCGGCGCCACGGGCAAACTGGTCACGGGCCAGCACGCGGGCGAACAAGGCGTTGTAGATCGGCGACAGGAAGGCGCGGACCATGCCGGTCAGCGCGATGGCCGCGTAGATCGGCCACACGCCGTCAATCGGCAACCAGCCCATGGCCACGCTGGTCAATACCAGTGCAGTGGCGATCAGCCCGCAACAGGCGACCATGCCCAGCCGACGGCGCGGCAGGTGATCCACCAGGTAACCGGCGAACGGAGCCACGCAGAAGAACGGCACGACCTCGGCCAGGCCGATCAGGCCCAGCGAGAACGGATTGCGGGTGACTTCGTAGATGTGCCAGCCGACAGTGACCGCGACCACCTGGTAGGACAGCATCGCAAAGATGCGGTAGGCCAGCAGCCTGGCGAAACCGGGCCGGGACAGCAGGCCCAGTGCACTGTCTTCGGCCGTGGCGGGCTCGCTCACGACGGGTCGCGCTGCAGCTGCGCCTGCGCCGTCTCACGGATGAACGCCAGCATCGCCGCCACGCCGTTGCTGCGGGTGGGCGAGAGGTGGCGGGCCAGGCCGATGTCCTGGATGTAGCTCGGTTCGGTGGCCAGGATCTCCTGCGCCGAGCGCCCGGAGTACACGCGCAGGGCCAGGAAGATCAGGCCGGAGACGATGGCCGAATCACTGATGGCATGGAAGCGCAGCGACTGCGCGTTGCCTTCCGGCACGATCCAGACCATCGACTGGCAGCCGAGCAGGCGATGCTCTTCGGTCTTCCATTCTTCCGGGAAGACCGGCAGCTTGCGGCCGAGGTCGATCAGGTACTGGTAGCGCTCGGACCAGTCGCCGAAGAAGCCGAATTCCTCGGCGATGGCGGTCTGGGCCTCGGCGGCGGTGGATTCAAGCGGGAACGGGGAGTCGGTCACAACAGTCTCTACGGTGGGGGCGTGGCCGGCGGACCGGCCACGGCGGAG
>NZ_JBHHMJ010000414.1:0-17460 GCF_042136455.1 Stenotrophomonas sp. 3diitr2024 | reverse complement strand
GGTCAGATCCCTTTTCCACGGGAAAAGGGATCTGACCCCGATCACGCAGAAACGACGCAGACCCCAAAGAAAAACGCCCTCGAAGCAGCACTTCGAAGGCGATTTCTCTACTTGGTAGCGGGGGCAGGATTTGAACCTGCGACCTTCGGGTTATGAGCCCGACGAGCTGCCAGACTGCTCCACCCCGCATCAGAAGCGGAATTATGAGCGGTTGCTCCAAAAACTGCAAGCTTCCCCTCATTCATCAAATCGGTTGGCGCCGATCCGAAGTTGGTAGCGGGGGCAGGATTTGAACCTGCGACCTTCGGGTTATGAGCCCGACGAGCTGCCAGACTGCTCCACCCCGCACCGGAAGTGTTTGAACTGCTGCCCTGCTCTTTCGAGGGGGGCTACCGCAACGATGTTCTGGCTGAACCGCTGCAGTGACAACTCAGGCTGCGCATATTACACGAATCGCGCAGCTTTGTGTCAACTTTTATGCAAGATGCGCAAATGCCTGCTGGCACCAGACCATGATCGGGTTCCAGGCCAGGCCCAAGGCCAGCAGCGCCAGGGCATTGACACCCAGCACCACACCCAGCACGCGGTCGTTGTTGCGCGGCATGGCCTCGCCCACCGGCTCATCGAAGTACATGACCTTGATGACGCGCAGGTAGTAGAAGCAGCCGACCACGGCGCACAGCACGCCCAGGATGGCCAGCCACAGCAGGCCGCCGTTGACGGCCGCGCCCAGCACCGCCAGCTTGGTCCAGAAGCCCAGGAACGGCGGGATGCCGGCCAGCGACGCCATGATGCACAGCACCAGGCCGGCCATCCACGGGTTGCGGGCATTGAGGCCCTTGAAGTCCTCGATGTTCTCGGCTTCAAAGCCGGCACGCGACAGCGCGATGATCGCGCCGAAGGCGGCGGTCGACATGATGGCGTAGGCCAGTGCGTAGAACAGCGCAGCGGCATAGCCCTGTGCGCCACCACCGGCGATGCCCATCAGCAGGAAGCCGATGTGCGAGACGGTGGAGAACGCCAGCATGCGCTTGAGATTGCTCTGCGCGATGGCCATCAGGTTGCCGATGACCAGCGAGACTGCGGCCAGGCCGGCGATCAGCAGCTGCAGTTCGGTCGACAGCGGACCCACGCCCATTTCCAGCAGGCGGTAGGCCATGCCGAAGGCGGCCAGCTTCGGCGCCGAGCTGATGAACAGTGCGATCGGTGCCGGGGCACCCTGGTACACGTCCGGCAGCCACATGTGGAACGGTGCGGCACCCAGCTTGAAGGCGACGCCGGCGATCATGAACACCGCACCGGTGATCAGCAGCACGCGCTCTTCCGAGTGCGGGATGGCGTCACGGATGACGTCCAGGTGCAGGCTGCCGGTAGCGCCGTAGATCAGCGACATGCCGTACAGCAGCAGGCCAGAGGCCAGCGAGCCGAGCACGATGTACTTCATCGCCGCTTCCGAGGCCAGGCCGTTTTCGCGGTTGCTGGCGACCAGGGCGTAGGAGCACAGCGCCAGCAGTTCCAGGCCCAGGTAGACCATCAGCAGGCTGCCGGCCGACACCAGGATCATCATGCCGGCGGTGCCGAACAGGATCAGCACCGGGATCTCGCCCTGGAACAGGTTGCGCTCACGCAGATAACGCCAGCCGTAGACCAGGGTCAGGCCGCTGAGCAGCACGATCCCGGTCTTCATCACGTCCGCGGCGGTATCGCGCACGAACATGCCATGGAAGACCTCGCCCTGCCCGCCCACGCCGGTGGTCAGCATGAACAGCACCACGGCCAGCGCAGCGAGCGAGAACAGGTGGGTGACGATCTTGTTCCGGTTGCTGACGAACAGGTCGAGGATCATCAGGGCGAAGGCGCTGCCGATCAGCACCAGCTCGGGAGCGAGCGGTGGCAGGTCAGCGGCGGTCAATGGCAGCAGCGGCGAGGTGGTCATCATCAAATCCTGGAATTACAGCAGCTTGCTGGATGCGATCTGCATCGCCAGCTTCGCGATCGAGGGCTCCATCAGGTCGGTCAGCGGCTTGGGATAGATGCCCAGGGCCAGCACGCCGATGGCGAACACGCCCAGCACCAGCCATTCGCGGCCGTTGATGTCCTTCAGTTCGGCAACATGGCTGTTGGCCACTTCACCGAAGAAGATGCGCTTGTACAGCCACAGGGTGTAGGCGGCGCCGATGATCAGGGTGGTGGCCGCGCCCAGCGCGATCCACGGATTGCGCTGGAAGGCCGACAGGATGACCATGAACTCGCCGACGAAACCGCTGGTACCGGGCAGGCCCGCGTTGGCCATGAAGAACAGCATGGCGAAGGTGGCGAACCACGGCATCACGTTGACCACGCCGCCGTAATCGGCGATGCGGCGGCTGTGCATGCGGTCGTACAGCACGCCGACGCAGGAGAACATCGCGCCGGACACGAAGCCGTGCGAGATCATCTGCACCATGGCGCCCTGCAGGCCCAGGCGGGCGGCATCGGCGTTGCCGGCTTCACGCACCAGCCACAGGGCAATGAAGGTGCCCAGGGTGACGAAGCCCATGTGCGCGATCGACGAATAGGCGATCAGCTTCTTCATGTCGTCCTGCACCAGGGCGACCAGGCCAACGTAGATCACTGCGATCAACGACAGCGCGATCACCAGCCAGGCCCATTCCTGCGAAGCGTCCGGGACGATCGGCAGGTTGAAGCGCAGGAAGCCATAGCCACCGATCTTCAGGGCGATGGCGGCCAGGATCACCGAACCGGCGGTCGGCGCTTCCACGTGGGCGTCCGGCAGCCAGGTATGGACCGGGAACATCGGCACCTTGACCGCGAAGGCGATCAGGAACGCGAAGAAGATCCAGGTCTGTTCCTTGGCCGACAGCGGCAGTGCATACAGGTCGGCCAGCTGGAAGCTGCCGCCCTTCATGTACAGGTAGATCAACGCCACCAGCATCAGCACCGAGCCGAGGAAGGTGTACAGGAAGAACTTCAGCGCAGCGTAGATGCGGCGCGGGCCACCCCAGACACCGATGATCAGGAACATCGGGATCAGCATGGCTTCGAAGAACACGTAGAACAGCATCGCATCCGTCGCCGCGAAGATACCGACCGTGACGCCTTCCAGGATCAGGAAGGCCGCCACGTACTGGTTCACGCGCTTGTCGATGGCGCTCCAGGCGCCGATCAGGGCAAGCACGCTGACCAGGGTGGTCAGCAGGATCAGCGCCACGGCAATGCCGTCCACGCCCAGGTTGTAGCCGATCTTGTACGCCGGGATCCAGGCATGGGTCTCGACGAACTGCAGACCGTCGATGCCCGCGTTGTAGCCGCTCAGCAGCGAGAGGCTCGCCACGAACGTCAGCACCGCTACGCCCAGCGACGCCCAGCGGGCGGTCTGCGCATCACGGATCGCAAGGATCAGGGCGCCACCGATGATCGGCAGCCAGATGAGGACACTGAGTAGAGGCCAGTTCGACACGTCTTCTTATTCCGTACAGGTCATCAACGCAGGTAATGCATCAGCACGCCCAGCAGGGCAATCAGGCCGATGATCATCGCGAAGGCGTAGTGATAGAGGAAACCGGATTGGGTACGACGCAGCACGCCGGCTGCAACGTCCACAACACGTGCCGAGAGATTGACCACGCCGTCGACGATGTTGCTGTCGATCCAGCGCGAGACCTTGCCCAGCTTGACGCTGCCACCGGCAAAGCCATCGATCCACAGCTTGTCGAAGCCGTACTTGTTTTCCAGCACCGACACCAGCGGAGCGAAGGTCTTGCGCGCCTTGCCCGACAGGTCCGGCTTCCACAGGTAGAACAGTGCGGCCAGCAGGAAGCCCGCAACGGTCAGCATGAACGCCGGAGCCATCATGCCGTGCAGCGCGAAGGCGACCGGGCCGTGGAACTCCTCACCCAGGAAGCCGATGGTGTTCTTGGCCGGATCGTAGAAGTCGACGATTCCGGTGAAGAACGTATGCGCCTGGCCCTTGATGGCATCGTGGGCATGATGGCCGGCCCAGTCGGTGCCGTACAGCATCGGACCGATGCTGAAGAAACCGATGGCGATCGACGGGATGGCCAGCAGGATCAGCGGCAAGGTCACCACCCACGGGGTTTCGTGCGGCTCATGCGGACCGTGGCCATGGCCGTGGTCATCGTGATGCGCATCGCCGTGGTGGGCGTCGGCGGCGTGGTGAGCGTCATGGCCGTGAACATGATCGTCATGATGCACGTCGCGGAAACGCTCCTTGCCGTGGAAGGTCAGGAACAGCAGGCGGAAGCTGTAGAAGCTGGTGACGATCACGCCACCCAGCACTGCCCAGTAGCCGTAGGTGGCCACCCAGTTGTCGGACAGGTGCGCGTGCAGCTCGGCGGCCTCGATGATGGTGTCCTTCGAGTAGAAGCCGGAGAAGAACGGCGTACCCACCAGTGCCAGCGTACCGATCCACATGGTGATGAAGGTGATCGGCATGTACTTGCGCAGGCCACCCATCTTGCGCATGTCCTGCTCGTGGTGCATGGCAATGATGACCGAGCCGGCACCCAGGAACAGCAGCGCCTTGAAGAAGGCGTGGGTCATCAGGTGGAACACGGCTGCCGAGTAGGCCGACACGCCCAGTGCAACCGTCATGTAGCCCAGCTGCGACAGCGTGGAGTACGCGACGACGCGCTTGATGTCGTTCTGCACGATACCGATCAGGCCGGTGAAGAACGCGGTGGTGGCACCGATGAACAGCACGAAGTTCAGCGCGGTCTGCGACAGCTCGAACAGCGGCGACATGCGGGTGACCATGAAGATACCGGCGGTCACCATCGTCGCGGCGTGGATCAGTGCCGAGATCGGGGTCGGGCCTTCCATCGAGTCGGGCAGCCACACGTGCAGCGGGACCTGGGCCGACTTGCCCATGGCACCAATGAACAGGCAGATGCAGATGACGGTAGCGATCGACCAGATCACCGGCTCGTTGAGCAGCTGCATGCCCAGGATCGTGCCGTCCCAGATCTGCAGCTGGGCGCGCGGATCAGCCAGCATGCCGGCCTGCGAGAACACCTGCGAGTAGTCCAGGGTGCCGAACACCCACAGCACGCCGGCGATGCCGAGCAGGAAGCCGAAGTCGCCGACGCGATTGACCAGGAACGCCTTCATGTTGGCGAAGATCGCGGTCGGGCGCTTGAACCAGAAGCCGATCAGCAGGTACGACACCAGGCCCACCGCTTCCCAGCCGAAGAACAGCTGCAGGAAGTTGTTGCTCATCACCAGGGTGAGCATCGAGAAGGTGAACAGCGAGATGTAGCTGAAGAACCGTTGGTAGCCTGGATCGTCCTGCATGTAGCCGATCGTGTAGATGTGGACCAGCAGCGACACGAAGGTCACCACCACCATCATCATCGCGGTCAGCTTGTCGACCATGAAGCCGACGTGGGCCGAGTACTGGCCGACTTCGAAGAACGTGTAGATGTTCTGGTTGAACGGCTGTGCGCCGCCCCACAGCAGCTGGTAGAGCGTGTACATCGACAGGCCGCAGGCCACCGCGACGCCGAGGATGGTGATGGTCTGCGCGCCGAAGCGCTTGACCTGGCGACCGAACAGGCCGGCGATGATGCTGCCGAACAGCGGCGCAAGCACCACTGCGATCAACAGACTCTTGGAGAGAGTGATTTCCATCTGTGGATCAGCCCTTCAACGAATCGACTTCGCCGACATTGATCGTGCGGCGGGTACGGAACAGGGTCACCAGGATCGCCAGGCCGATGGCGGCTTCCGCGGCGGCGACGGTCAGGATGAAGAACACGAACAGCTGGCCGGACGGATCGCCCAGCTGGCGCGAGAAGCCGACGAAGTTGATGTTCACCGACAGCAGCATCAGTTCGATCGACATCAGCAGGACGATGACGTTCTTCCGGTTGAGGAAGATGCCGGCCAGGCTGATGGCGAACAGCACCGCGCCAAGCGCAAGGATGTGGCCAAGGGTAATCACGGCTGGGTCTCCTCGCCGGTGGCCGGCTTGCTGTTGCTGTGCACGACCGGTGCTTCGGCACCCATCTTGACCATGCGCAGGCGCTGGCCGGCCTTGACCATGGTCTGCTCGCCCGGGTTCTGGCTCTTGACGCCGGTACGGCGGCGCAGGGTCAGCATCACGGCGGCAACCACGGCCACGGTCAGGATGACGGCGGCGAACTCGAACGGCAGCAGGTACTCGGTGAACAGCGTGCGTGCCAGCCAGGTGATGTTGGAACTGTCGGCGGCGACCGCAGCGGCGTTGTCGGCCGGGAACGGCGTGACCGAGCGTGCCTTGACGCCGATCAGGATCAGCATCTGCGCCAGCATCGCCACCGCGACGATGAGGCCGACCGGCAGGTAGCGCACCCAGCCCTCACGCAGCTTGGTGGGGTCGATGTCCAGCATCATCACCACGAACAGGAACAGCACCATCACTGCGCCGACGTAGACCAGCACCAGGGCCACGCCGAGGAACTCGGCCCCCACCAGCAGCCACACGCAGGCAATGGAGAAGAAGGTCAGCACCAGGCAGAGCACGGCGTGAACCGGGTTGCGCACGCTGATCACCGCACCGGCCGAAACCGTTGCCGCGATGGCGAACACCCAGAAAGCGATATTTACCCAATCCATCTCTCGACCTCAGCGGTAAGCGGCATCGGCGGCACGACGCTCGGCGATCTCGGACTCGAGACGGTCGCCAAGGGCCAGCAGCTGCGGCTTGGTAACGATGTTTTCGCCACGGTTCTCGAAGTGGTACTCGAGGATGTGGGTTTCGACGATCGAGTCCACCGGGCAGCTTTCTTCGCAGAAGCCGCAGAAGATGCACTTGAACAGGTCGATGTCGTAGCGGGTGGTGCGGCGGGTGCCGTCCTCGCGCTTGGCCGAGTCGATGGTGATGGCCAGCGCCGGGCACACCGCTTCACACAGCTTGCAGGCAATGCAGCGCTCTTCGCCGTTGGGATAACGGCGCAGGGCGTGCAGGCCACGGAAGCGCGGCGACTGCGGGAACTTCTCCATCGGGTACATCATCGTGTACTTCGGCTTGAAGCTGTACTTCAGCGTCAGCCAGAGGCCGGCCAGCAGTTCGAGCAGCAGCAGGCTCTTGAAGTAATGGGTAATCCTGTTCATCACTTAGACGCCCTTTTGAATCACGCCGAAGAACACCATGACGGCGGTAACCGCGATCCACAGAATGGCCAGCGGGATGAAGACCTTCCAGCCCAGGCGCATGATCTGGTCATAGCGGAAGCGCGGGAAGCTGGCACGGAACCAGATGTAGGCACTGGCGAAGAAGAACACCTTGACGAACAACCACGGTGCACCGCCCTTCCAGATCCAGTCGACCAGCGGCGAGACATTGCCGAAATCGACCCAGCCCTGGACCGGGCTCAGCCAGCCGCCCAGGAAGAAGATCGAGATCAGGAAGCTGATCAGGATCATGTTCGCGTATTCGGCCAGGAAGAACAGGGCGAACGCACCGCCGGAGTACTCGACCATGTGGCCGGCAACGATTTCCGACTCGCCTTCCACCACGTCGAACGGCGCGCGGTTGGTTTCAGCCACGCCCGACACCCAGTAGATGACGAACAGCGGGAACAGCGGCAGCAGGAACCAGTCGAAGAAGCCGGAACTGCCGGCCTGCGCAGCGACGATGTTGCTCAGGTTCAGGCTGCCCGAGGCGATCATCACGCCGACCAGGGCGAAGCCCATGGCGATTTCGTAGCTGATCATCTGCGCCGAGGCGCGCATGGCGCCCAGGAACGCGTACTTCGAGTTGGACGCCCAACCGGCCAGGATGATGCCGTAGATGCCCAGCGAGGTCATCGCCAGCAGGTACAGCAGGCCGGCGTTGGCATTGGACAGCACGATCTGCGAATCGAAGGGCACCACCGACCAGGCCGCGAAGGCCGGGGCCAGGGTGATCAGCGGGGCCAGCAGATAGATCGCCTTGTTGGCGCTGCTCGGCTGGACCACTTCCTTGAACAGCAGCTTGAAGACGTCGGCGAAGGCCTGGAAGATGCCCATGCCCACGTACATCGGGCCGTGGCGGACGTGCATCCAGCCGATCAGCTTGCGTTCCCAGACCACGTAGAAGGCCACCGAGATGATCACCGGCACGGCGATCACCAGGATCTTCAGGATGATCCAGATCAGCGCGCCGATGTCACCGAGGCCCAGCAGCCACTGGTGCAGCGGGTCGACCGCGTTCAACAGCAATTCGTTCATGCAGCCACCACCGATACGCGAGCGGCACCCAGCGGCGCGGTCGCGCCGTGGCCCGATTCAATCCAGACCGAACCCGCAGCGACGCGGGCGTCGACCACCACCGGCAGGGTGGCCTTGCCGGCGTCGGTGCCGACCTTGGCCATCTGCCCTTCCTGCAGCTGCAGGCGAGCGGCATCTTCTGCGTTCAGCACGATGCGCGGGCCGTTGTTGAGCGGATGCGACTGCAGTGCCGGCGCGCGACGGACCACCGCATCGGTGCGGTAGATCGCGGCGGTCGAAGCCACTTCCAGGCCTTCACCGGCAACTGCCGGCTGCGCCGAAGCAGCGACGGTGACCGACACCGGGGCCAGGCTGGCACGCAGGCCGGCCAGGTCGGTGAAGTCGAAACCGGCCAGGGCCATGTCGCCGCCCAGTGCGCGCAGCACGCGCCAGCCTTCGCGGGCCTCGCCCGGCAGCTTGCCGCCGGCACGGGCCGACTGCTCGCGACCATCGAGGTTGGTCAGGGTGGCATCGATTTCCGGCAGCGCACCGATCGGCAGGATCACGTCGGCAACGTCGCGGGTCGAGGCGCAGGCGAACTGGCTGAAGGCCACCACCTGGGCACCGGCCAGCGCCTTGCGGGCGGCCGGGGCGTCGGCGAAGTCCAGGCCCGGCTCAAGGCCGTACACCACGTAGGCCTGGCGCGGCTGCGCCAGCATCGCGGCGACGTCCTTGCCAGCCGGCAGCACGCCGGCGCGGGTCAGGCCAACGGCGTTGGCGCCCTGCGGGATGCGGCACAGCTTGGCACCGGTAGCTGCAGCGAAGTCACGCGCGGCAGCGCGGATCGCGGCAGCCTGCGGGTGGTTCTCGGCGATGCCACCAACGATCAGCACGGTGTTGTTGCCGCCCTGCACTGCCGAACGCAGCTCGGCGTTGGCCAGCGCGTCGACGAACTTCGACGGGGCAACGATCTGCTTGCCGGCGACACTGAAGGCGAAGTCGAAGTCCACCGGATTGACGACGTGGATCTTCGCGCCCTTGGTGGTCTGCGCCTTGCGCAGGCGAGCGTGCAGCAGCGGCAGTTCGTGGCGGATGTTGCTGCCCAGGACCACGATGCGGTCGGCGCCCTCGATCTCGGCCAGCGGCAGGCCGAACACTTCGGCGGTTGCGGCGTCGGAGAAATCGCGGTTGTTGATGCGGTGGTCGATGTTGCCCGAGCCCAGGCCCTTGGCCAGGCGGGCCAGCAGTGCGCCTTCCTCGTTCGAGGTCGACGGGTGCACCAGCACGCCCAGGTTGTCGCCCTGGTTGGCCTTGAGGATTTCGGCGGCCGCGGCCAGGCCTTCGGCCCAGCTCACTTCCTTCCACTCGCCGTTGACCTTGCGCAGCGGCTTGACCGCACGGTCTTCGCTGTACAGGCCCTGGTGCGAGTAGCGGTCACGGTCGGACAGCCAGCACTCGTTCACGGCTTCGTTGTCGCGCGGCACGGTGCGCAGCACTTCGCCGCGACGCACGTGCAGGAACAGGTTCGAACCCATCGCGTCGTGATAGCCCAGCGACTCGCGCGCGGTCAGTTCCCACGGGCGGGCGCGGAACTGGAACACCTTGTTGGTCAGCGCGCCGACCGGGCAGACGTCGACGACGTTGCCGGACAGCTCGGTGGTCAGCGGCTTGCCGTCGAAGGTACCGATCTGCAGGTTCTCACCGCGGTACATGCCACCCAGTTCGTAGGTACCGGCAACGTCGGCGGTGAAGCGGACGCAGCGGGTGCACTGGATGCAGCGGGTCATCTCGGTGGCAACCAGCGGACCCATGTCCTCGTCAAGCACCACACGCTTGCGCTCGTTGAAGCGGCTGACCGAACGGCCATAGCCCAGCGACACGTCCTGCAACTCGCACTCGCCGCCCTGATCACAGATCGGGCAGTCCAGCGGGTGGTTGATGAGCAGGAACTCCATCACCGAGCGCTGGAACTTCAGCGCCTTCTCGCTGCGGGTGGCGACCTTCATGCCGTCCATCACCGGGGTGGCACAGGCCGGCGCCGGCTTCGGCGACTTCTCCACGTCCACCAGGCACATGCGGCAGTTGGCGGCGATCGGCAGCTTCTCGTGATAGCAGAAGCGCGGAATCGGAATGCCGGCCTTGTCGGCCGCCTGGATGATCATCGAGCCCTTGGGCACGACCAGCGACTTGCCATCGATCTCGATGGTGACGTGATCGGGTGGGACGCTCGGATTTACGGGTTGCGCGCTCATGCAGCGGCTGCCTCCACCTTCTTGCCGTCAACCATCGAATGACCGTTGACGATGTAGTACTCGAACTCGTCCCAGAACTGGCGCAGGAAGCCCTGGATGGGCCATGCAGCCGCTTCGCCGAACGCACAGATGGTGTGGCCTTCGATCTGCCCGGCCACTGCCTTCAGCTGGTGCAGGTCTTCCATCGTGGCCTTGCCGGCGACGATGCGCTCCAGCACGCGGTGCATCCAGCCGGTGCCTTCACGGCACGGGGTGCACTGGCCGCAGGATTCCTTGTGGAAGAACTGGCTGATGCGGCAGGCGAACTTGACGCAGCAGACGCTGTCGTCGAGCACGACGATCGCACCCGAGCCCAGGCCGGAGCCCAGCGCACGGATGGTGTCGTAGTCCATCGGCAGGCCCTTCAGCTCGGCCGCGGTCAGCACCGGCATCGACACGCCGCCCGGGATCGCGCCCTTGAGCTTGCGGCCCGGACGCAGGCCACCGGCCATTTCCAGCAGGTCGTCGAAGGTGGTGCCCAGCGGTACTTCGAAGTTGCCGCCGTTCTGCACGCAGCCGGACACCGAGAAGCACTTCGGGCCGCCGTTGGCGGTCAGGCTCAGGCCCTTGAACCACTCCGGGCCGTTGCGGATGATCGCCGGTACCGAACCATAGGTTTCGGTGTTGTTGATCGTCGACGGCTTGCCGTACAGGCCGAAGTTGGCCGGGAACGGCGGTTTGTAGCGCGGCTGGCCCTTCTTGCCTTCCAGCGATTCCATCAGCGCGGTTTCTTCGCCGCAGATGTACGCGCCGGCGCCCAGCGCGCCGTAGATGTCGATGTCCACGCCGCTGCCGAGGATGTTCTTGCCCAGCCAGCCGTTCGCATAGGCGTCGGCCAGGGCCTGCTCGAAGTGCTCGAACGGCTCGTGGTGGAATTCACCGCGCAGGTAGTTGTAGCCCACGGTCGAACCGGTGGCGTAGCAGGCGATCGCCATGCCTTCCACGACCGAATGCGGGTTGTAGCGCAGGATGTCGCGATCCTTGCAGGTGCCCGGCTCGGATTCGTCCGAGTTGCAGAGGATGTACTTCTGCATGTTGCCCTTGGGCATGAACGACCACTTCAGGCCGGTCGGGAAGCCGGCGCCACCGCGGCCGCGCAGGCCCGAGGCCTTGACCATCTCGATGACCTGCTCCGGCGGGATCTTCTCTTCGAGGATCTTGCGCAGGGCAGCGTAGCCACCGGTCTTCAGGTAGCTTTCGTACGACCACGGGGTGTCGTAATGCAGGGTGGTATAGACCACCTGGTGCGGCAGCGGCGCGGGGCCGACCGGACCCTTGGATTCGTGGTGATGTGCCATGCCCTTACTCCAGCCCGTCCAGCAGCTCGTCGACCTTTTCCAGGGTCAGACGCTCATGGTAGTGACCGTTGATGACCATCATCGGCGCGCCACCGCAGCCGGCCAGGCACTCTTCCTCGCGCTTGAGGTAGACGCGGCCGTCAGGGGTCGATTCACCGTGCTTGATGCCCAGCTTCTTCTCGCAATGGCGCACGATGTCCTCGGCGCCATTGAGCCAGCAGCTGATGTTGGTGCAGATGGCCACGTTGTTGCGGCCCACCTTCTCGGTCTCGAACATCGAGTAGAAGCTGGCGACCTCGTAGGCCCACACCGGCGGCAGGTCCAGGTACTTGGCCACGCCGGCGATCAGCTCGTCGGTCAGCCAGCCCTGGTTCTGCTCCTGGGCCGCATGCAGGCCCTGCAGCACGGCAGAGCGCTTGCGGTCCGGCGGGAACTTGGACAGCCAGTGATCGATGTGAGCGCGGGTCTTGTCGCTCAGCACCACCATCGGGTCGACGTCGCGCGCCGCCTCGAAATTACCTGTCGCCTTCATCGGCCGACCTCAGCGAAATGCATAACGTGAAATTCCAGAAACTGCGGCGCCGGCTTGCGCCGGCTGCCTGCAGCGGGCGTTGGCGTGGCGGACGGCATTACCGGTCAACCTCGCCGAACACCAGGTCGTAGGTGCCGATCATCGCCACCACGTCAGCCAGCATGTGGCCGCGCACGACCGAATCGATCGAGGACAGGTGGGCGAAGCCCGGCGCACGCAGGTGCACGCGGAACGGCTTGTTGGCGCCGTCGGAGACCAGGTAGCAGCCGAATTCACCCTTCGGGGCTTCCACCGCCGAGTAGGTCTCGCCGGCCGGCACGCAGTAGCCTTCGCTGAACAGCTTGAAGTGGTGGATCAACGCTTCCATGTCGTCCTTCATGTCCTCGCGCCTGGGCGGAGCGACCTTGAAGTTCTTCACCATCACCGGGCCCGGGTTGGCCTTCAGCCAAGCCACGCACTGCTTGATGATGCGGTTGGATTCGCGCATTTCGGCAACGCGGACCAGATAGCGGTCGTAGCAGTCGCCTTCCTTGCCCAGCGGGATGTCGAAATCGACGGCATCGTACTTGGCGTACGGACGCTTCTTGCGCAGGTCCCAGGCAATGCCCGAGCCGCGCAGCATCACGCCGGTCATGCCCCACTGGTGGGCCAGTTCGGGAGTGACCACGCCGATGCCGACGGTACGCTGCTTCCAGATACGGTTGTCGGTCAGCAGGGTTTCGTATTCGTCGATGCGCTTGGGGAACTCGACGGTGAAGTTCTCCAGGAAGTCCAGCAGCGAGCCTTCGCGCGAAGCATTGAGCTGCTTCAGCGCCTTGCCCTTGTGCCAGCGCGATTCCTTGTACTTCGGCATGTGGTCCGGCAGGTCGCGGTAGACACCGCCCGGACGGTAGTACGCCGCGTGCATGCGCGCGCCGGAAACCGCTTCGTAGCAGTCCATCAGCTCTTCGCGTTCGCGGAAGGCGTACAGCATCACCGCCATCGCGCCCAGGTCGAGCGCGTTGGAGCCCAGCCACATCAGGTGGTTGAGGATGCGGGTGATTTCATCGTACATGGTGCGGATGTACTGGGCACGCTCCGGCGCCTCGATACCCATCAGGGTCTCGATCGCGCGCACGTACGCGTGCTCGTTGCACATCATCGACACGTAATCCAGGCGATCCATGTAGCCGATCGACTGGTTGAACGGCTTGGACTCGGCCAGCTTCTCGGTACCACGGTGCAGCAGACCCACGTGCGGGTCGGCGCGCATGATGGTTTCACCGTCCATTTCCAGGATCAGGCGCAGCACACCATGAGCGGCCGGATGCTGCGGGCCGAAGTTCATGGTGTAGTTGCGGATTTCCTGCCGGCTTTCGGCGGCGTTGCTGGCGAATGCTTCGCCGGCCTGGTGTACGTGGCTCACTTCACTGCCTCCTGCGCGCGCTCACCTTCTGCGGTCTGCAGACGGGCGTCGTCGCGGATCACGCGCGGCACGCCGACGCGCGGCTCCACCGAGCTGACCGGTTCGTAGATCACGCGCTTCTTTTCTTCGTCGTAGCGGACTTCGACATTGCCGATCAGCGGGAAGTCCTTGCGGAACGGATGGCCGACGAAACCGTAGTCGGTCAGGATCCGGCGCAGGTCCGGGTGGCCTTCGAAGATCACGCCGTACAGGTCGAACGCCTCGCGCTCGAACCAGTTCAGGCCCGGCCAGATGTCGGTCAGCGAGGACACCACCGGCAGTGCTTCGTCAGGGGCGAAGCAGCGCAGGTGCATCATCAGGTTGTGCTGGTAGGAACGCAGCTGCGCGACCACCGCAAAGCGCTGGGTCGGCATGTGCTGCGGGCGGGCACCGTCGGCACCGTTTTCCTCGGTGGGGAACTCGCCCCACGCGAAGCGGCCCTGGGCCTTGCCTTCGACGCCTCGGCTGAAGCCCTGCGAGGACACGTCAGCGGTGTCCCATTCGTCGGAGCCATAACCGAGGTAGTCGACGCCGCACAGATCCACGGCCTGCTCGAAACCAAACTCGTCACGCAGCGCCAGGGCGGTGGCGTGCCACTCGGCGGCAGGCACTTCCAGCGTCACTTCGCCGCGGGGTTCGACCACGATGACCTTCGCACCAGCGAAACGTGCGGAGAGTCGGTCGATGAAGGATGCTTGCTCTGCCATGGGGGCTTGGCGCGCTCTAGTCAGGTGAAGGGGTCAGCGGGCGATGGTCTGTGTACGCCAGATCTTCTTCTGCAGCTGCAGGATCCCGTACACCAGCGCCTCGGCGGTCGGCGGGCAGCCCGGGACGTAGACGTCCACCGGCACCACGCGATCACAGCCGCGCACCACAGAATAGGAGTAGTGGTAGTAGCCGCCACCGTTGGCGCAGCTACCCATCGAGATGACCCACTTCGGGTCCGGCATCTGGTCGTAGACCTTGCGCAGCGCCGGGGCCATCTTGTTGACCAGGGTGCCGGCCACGATCATCACGTCGGACTGACGCGGCGACGGGCGGAACACCACGCCGTAGCGGTCCAGGTCCAGGCGCGCGGCGCCGGCATGCATCATCTCGACCGCGCAGCAGGCCAGGCCGAAGGTCATCGGCCACATCGAGCCGGTGCGCGCCCAGTTCAGCAGTGCGTCGACGCTGGTGGTGACGAAGCCCTTTTCCAGCAACGGGTTGTCGCCTTCCGGCCGCAGGATGTCATCAACCCGGCCTTCCGGCGACGGGTTGTTCATGAGGCCATCGAGAGTCTGAATCACTCCCATTCCAGCGCTCCCTTCTTCCAGACGTAAATGAAACCGAGGAACAGCATGCCGACGAACAGGCCCATGGTGACCAGCGAACGGGCGCCCAGTTCCATGAAGACCTGGGTCCACGGCACGATGAAGATGATTTCCAGGTCGAAGACGATGAACTGGATCGCGATCAGGTAGTAGCGCACGTCGAACTTCATGCGCGCGTCTTCGAAGGCTTCGAAGCCGCACTCATACGGCGACAGCTTTTCCAGATCGGGGCGGCGGGGACCGAGGAATCGACCAACCAGCATCAGCGTAACGCCGATACCGGTGGCAACGATCAGAAACAGCAGAGACGGCAAATATTCGGCCAGCACAGCGATTCTCTCTTGCCTCTGCCGCCGCGCCTGCAGGCGCTTTGGCATGGGGGAGTGGACGGGAACCTGCCTGGCGCCTTGCGCGCCAGACGAACCCGCTTTACTTACAAATGGTGCCCAAGAGGGGACTCGAACCCCTACGACTTGCGTCGCTACCACCTCAAGGTAGTGCGTCTACCAATTCCGCCACCTGGGCAAACGATCACATCAGACTATCTTTCCGATGCGCCGCGTATTGTAACCGGCTTCAGTCTTTCTGGGAGCCTTCTGAAGGCTTTTCTTCACCAGAAACCGAAGATTCCGCCTGAGCCGGCACATTCGCGGCCGGAACCGGGGCTGCCGGGACCGCATCGGCCTTCGGGACGGCCGGCAGCTCGCCCGCCGGAGCCGCCGGAGCAGCCGCTGCCGGGGCGGACATCAGACCCAGATCCTGGTCGGCTGCCGGACGGGTGCCGTGACCGGCATACCAGGCCATGAAGAGGCTGATGCCAAAGAACACGACAGCCAGCCACTTGGTCGACTTGGACAGGAAGTTCGAGGCGCCACGCGCACCGAACACCGTACCCGAGGCACCAGCACCAAAGCCCGAACCTGCCGCCGCACCCGAGCCACGCTGCATCAGGATCAGCGCGATCATGGCCACAGCGACCAGCACGTAGACGACATTGAGGATCAACATCAGCATTGGAAACCGCCCTCGGACAATACTTCTAGGATTAGTTCGCGGCCGCCGCCCGTGCGATGGCCAGGAAGTCCGCGGCCACCAGGGAGGCGCCGCCGACCAGCCCACCATCGACATCCGGCTGCGCGAACAGTTCCCCGGCATTGTCGGGCTTCACGCTACCGCCGTAAACAATGGGCAGTGAATCGGCGATTCTAGCATCGATACGCGCGACTTCGCCACGGATGAACGCGTGCACCTGCTGCGCCTGCTCCTTGCTGGCGGTACGGCCGGTGCCGATGGCCCAGACCGGCTCGTAGGCGACCACGGCGTTGGCGAAACCGGCCGCACCGACCAGTTCCAGTACCGGCGCCAGCTGGCTGGCGATGACCGTTTCGGTCTGCCCGGCCTCTCGCTGTTCCAGGGTCTCGCCCACGCACAGCACCGGGACCAGGCCGGCATGCTGGGCAGCGGCGAACTTGCGCGCGACCAGCTCGCTGCTTTCATGGTGGTACTGGCGGCGCTCGGAATGGCCGACCAGGCCATAGCGGGCCCCGACCTCGACCAGCATGGCCGCGCAGACTTCGCCGGTGTAGGCGCCCTTCTCGTTGCTGCTCACGTCCTGTGCGCCAAAGGCCAGGCCGGTCGCGCCGAAGTCCTCGACCAGCTCGCCCAGGTACGGCAGCGGGGGCAGGATCACCACGTCCACGCCCTCCAGCGGCAGCCCGGCGGCCACCTGCCCCAGCAGTTCATTGGCGAATTGACGGCTGCCATGCAGCTTCCAGTTTCCGGCGACGATCTTGCGGCGCATGAGCGGGTGGCTCCTGTGTGAAGTCAGCCGGTCATGATACCCGTTGCGGCAAAAATCCGTTTCCTTGTAAGCGGTTACATGGATTTTCAGCCAACGGCGCAGCCCCTCGTGGCCGGGGTCGGGTTGGTCGAGGAGAGCCCGGCTAGATCTGGGGCTTGGCCGGGCGGGTAGGACTGCGCAGGGGGCGCTGCAAGTACGTCCATGCAAGCTCGATCGCCGCATCCATGCGGCTCACGCCCCTGCGCAGCCCCACCCGCCCGGCCTCTGACACAGTCCGGCGGTTCCGCCCGCCACGGAAAGAAAAAAGAAGAACAAGAGCAAAGGCAAAAGCTGCATTCCGGGTTGATGCTGGCTGGACCAACCCCCTGCCCCACTTCGATCCGAGAGATCTCATCCACGCATGGCGTGGATCTACCGTGTCGACCAAGGTCGATACACACCGGGAATCGCGATTTACCCGCCGTCACCGGGAAGCTGTCGGGGGTGGGGCGGTGTGAGTTGGCAGGACCGTTGGCGCCATGGGCCCGAGGCATGCCTCGGGCGGGTTGGGCAGGACGCCCAACCCCGGTCTTGCCGTGTGCGCAGGACAGC
>NZ_JBHHMJ010000382.1:0-269 GCF_042136455.1 Stenotrophomonas sp. 3diitr2024 | reverse complement strand
GGCAGAAATCACCCCAGCATCTCCAGCCCACGCACTTCGGTGATACCCAGCCCCGGCACGTCGCTGATGCTGATCTCCGATTCGTTGAAATGCACGCCGCCGCTGACCGGATCGAACTGGCCCAGCGAGGGACCGTCGAGCAATGGGACGAAAAGCGCGTGTCCGCGCCGAAGGAAGTGGAGAAAGCAGCGCGCGCGTCGATGGCCAACCATATCCGCGCCATGCTCGGCTTCCACGCACTCGGCGTGCCGACCGTGGACTACGGCAAC
>NZ_JBHHMJ010000380.1:0-2295 GCF_042136455.1 Stenotrophomonas sp. 3diitr2024 | reverse complement strand
CATGGTGATGCGGCGTGGCGGCGATGCCGGGGTGTGCCCGGCATCGTGGTCCACATCACTGCGGCAGCACTTCCAGCGTGGCGACGTAGCTCAGGCGGCGCTTGGCGGCCTGCTTCACCGAGGTCTTGTTGTCTTCGGTGCCGGTTTCCAGCCAGTACATGCCGGCTTCCGGCCAGGTCACCTTGATCTCGCCCCTGGCGTCGCTGGTGAGCTTCAGTTCGTCCTGTGCGTTGCGGTAGCGGGTGGCGCCCCGCACGATCTCGAACTCCAGGCCAGCGGTCGGCTTGCCATCGACCAGCACGCGGAAGGTGGCTTCCTCGCCGGCGAACAGGTCGTTCGGGTGGCCAACAGCGACCAGCTCGATACCCCGGTTGGTCGGCTTCAGGGCGGTATCGTTCGGTGCACCGTTGGTGACGAAGGTCTCCACGCGGCCCACCGACTGGCTCAGTTCCAGCTTCTTCGCGTCCTTGGGCAGTTCGCCAAGAGTCGCCACGCTGCCGCGCCAGCGCTTGCGCTCGCCGTTCTGCTCGTAGGTGGCGAACAGGCCGTCATTGACCGAGGCGATGCGGTAGGTGCCCGCCTGCTTCAGTTCGATGTCGAACACGCTGCGGTACTTGCCGGTGGTCGCGTTCTGCGGCAGCACGGTGCTGCCGTCCGGCGCGGTGATCACCAGCGATTCCAGTCGCAGCGGCACGTGGTTGAAGTAGAACAGGTCGTTGGAGACCGCACCGTCGACGGTGATCCACGGTGCGTTGCCGGCGATCACGGTCTGCGAGGGCAGCAGCCAGGCCTTGTGGGCCAGGGCGGAGAAGGGAAGGGCAGCGGCCAGGGCGGCGGCGAGGACGAGCGTGCGCTTCATGCGGAAGACTCCAGTTGGAAGGGGTCGGATCCCTTTCCAACGGAAAGGGCTCTGATCCCGGGGATGTGGCGATGGGGTCAGAGCCCTTCCTGTGGAAGGGATCCGACCCCGGCTCAGACAATTACGGTTTGACGGACAGGGTGACCTGACCCAGTTCGGTGGCGCCCTGCGCCTTGCCGTTCTGCGCGGCGGTGGCCGGCCAGGTGAAGGGGATCTTCAGCAGTTCGCGGCCGCCGACTTCGCGCACCGCCTCCACCACCAGGGCGTAGTTGCCCGGGGCCAGCTGCTTCAGTGCCGGCTGCCTGTCGCTGAACGACAGTGCGTGCCTGCCGGCCGGGCGGGTCGGGCCGGTCACGCCGTCCACCGGCACCTGCAGGGTACGGCCACTCTTGCGCCACCACTGGCGCAGGTCGGGCAGCCACTTGGTGCCGTGGCCCTCGCTGTTGCTGGTCTGCTGGTACCAGACCGACAGGTTGGCCGCGACCTTCTGGTCGGCGCCTTCCAGCCACACCGCCACATACGGGCGGTGGTACTCGGCCACGTTGAGCTTGGGCACTTCGACGTTGATGTCGAGGGTGGTGGCATAGGCCGGCGAGGTGGCCAGCAGGCCGCTGAGGGCGATGGTCAGGGTGACGCGCATGGGGCGGCTCCGGAGGAACGGATGGAATTCACGGTGGAAGTCAGTGGATCAGCAGCAGGGCGATCAACAGCGGGATCATCAGGCCGAGGCCGACCAGCGGCCAGGTCATGCGCCGTTGCCGCGCATGCAGGTGCAGCAGGAACAGGCCGGTGATGCAGAACACCAGGCAGGCCACGGCGAACAGGTCCAGGAACCATCCCCACGCCGGGCCTGCGTTGCGGCCCTTGTGCAGGTCATTGAGGTAGGAGACCACGCCGCGCGAGGTCGATTCGTACTCCACCGCGCCGGTTTCGCGGTCGATGCTCAGCCAGGCGTCGCCACCGGGGCGCGGCAGCGACAGGTAGATCTCCTCGGCCGACCACTCGGCCGGGCGCCCACCGATGGCGATGCCCAGCTGCGTGTCCAGCCATTGCCGGGCCGGGCGCGGAATCGGCGCGTTGCCGTCCTCGCGCGTGCCCAGCTGGCCCAGCAGCGCGGCCGGCAGTTCCACATGCTGGTTCTGCACCTCGGGCTTGGCCTCGATCTTCGCGGCATGGTTAAGAGTCAGGCCGGTCACCGCGAACAGCAGCATGCCGATCAGGCACACCGCCGAGCTGATCCAGTGCCACTGGTGCAGCGTCCGCAGCCAGAAGCCACGGTTCTGTTGCTGCTGCACGGTGGAAGAGGCAGGACGGCTCACGGCACGGTTCGAAGCGGACGGGGACTGCCCATTACATCATTGATGAGAATAGCTCGCAATTGCGTGTCGTTCTGTATCCCGGAGCAGGCATTCCGGGGTGCCGGCCAGCGGCCGGCA
>NZ_JBHHMJ010000379.1:0-322 GCF_042136455.1 Stenotrophomonas sp. 3diitr2024 | reverse complement strand
GCCGAAATGGTGGCCGACGCGATCAACGCGCAGTGGCCAGCCGATGTGCGCGTGGTGCACACCACCAGCCTGCTGACCCACCCGGCGCTGTACCTGCAGCGTGACCGACCGACCCTGCGGTCGCTGGAAGCGCTGCGTGATGGTTACCTGAGCGTGTCCATCGCCCGTTTCGAGCGCACCCGCAACCGCGAAGCGACGCGCCTGGTGGTGCTGGTCGCACCGAAGGGCCCGGGTGCGCTGGTGCGCCGTGAGTACGAGATCGGCCGTGGCGTGCCGTGCATCTGGGCGGTCTACCAGGACGTCAGCGGCAAGGCCGCGCAGC
>NZ_JBHHMJ010000375.1:0-322 GCF_042136455.1 Stenotrophomonas sp. 3diitr2024 | reverse complement strand
CGACGCGGGCGGGGTCGAAGTGCGGGGATGCAACGGGATAGGTACGAACCATGATCCACCTCCATGCCAGTGACGAAGTCCTCAACGCACCAGGGTCCGTGGCGGGGTTGCCGCACGCATGCTCGACCTGCTGGGCCTGCTCGCACCGCGCCTGGCAGCGACGCCGGAGGGCAGCGACATTGCCTCGGTGGACATGCTCAACGAGGCGCGCATCGAGGACGAAACCGAGCGCGCCCGCCTGAAGGCGCTGGTGACCGAACTGTCGGCGCAGCATGGTGGCTACGGTTACATCGTGCGGACCAACGCCGAAGGGCAGCCGGCC
>NZ_JBHHMJ010000372.1:0-866 GCF_042136455.1 Stenotrophomonas sp. 3diitr2024 | reverse complement strand
GTCCCAGCTACCGGCGGGTGCCGGGCGTCGGTTGCATCCTTGCCGCGCATCCTGCGCAGGTCTGATGGCTCAGAACATTCCTTCAAACGGGTTCCAGCTGGCGCGTCCTTCCACCTTCTCCAGGTAGTAGCTGTAGTTGGTGCTGGAGGCGACCAGCAGGTTCATGGCGATGAACAGCATGCGCCCAACGACATCCGGCAGGAACATGCTGACGATGGCCAGCGCGATGTTGATGCCGATCACCACCAGTGCCTTGCGCCACATGCCGAGAATCAGCAGGTAGATGGCACCGAAGAACAACGCGAAGAAGTTCAGGTTGATCTTCAGGCGGTCACCAAAGGACAGTGCCTTCCAGGCCTGCTTGAAGCCGGGGTTCTTGGGGGCGCCGTGCTGGCGGAAGAAGTTGAAGCGGAACTGCCACTTCGGGCTGAACTGGGACAGGTCAGTGGTATTCATTGGGAAACATCCCTGTGAGAAAACGTTTTCATGATAGGACAAGTCCTATTCAGGATCCAAGCGCTAGCGTCAAGAATGTGACGCCTGCCTTGTTCGCGCGCCTGCGGCCAAGCGCCGCGCCGTCACCCGCCCGCCTTGTTTTTAGGATAGGGTGCGCAGTTCCGCTGCCGCCCCGGCTGAACCCGTGCGGCGGCGGGATGTCCATGGAGGTTGCATGACCACAGCTGCTACACCGGAAAACGCACCGGGACCGGTGCTCCTGCCGACACCTGAAGTGGTGCAGGCACAACAACTGCTCGCACGCCAGCAACTGGCGGTGGCGATGGACCGTGCGCGCACGGCCGCCACGCGGGATGCGGCACCGGCCGCGCTGGAAAGCGAGTAACCCGCAACACCGTCGATCGCGCTGG
>NZ_JBHHMJ010000367.1:0-5635 GCF_042136455.1 Stenotrophomonas sp. 3diitr2024 | reverse complement strand
CGGTCAGGCTGAGCGCACCGAACACGGCGGCGATGGCAAATCGGAGCATGGAGCGGTCCGCGACAGAAGAAGACCCCGGATTCTGACACAGCCGCCGGTACCGGGCGGCGACGCCCGGCAGCGCCCCAGGCAGCGATTCAGCCCGGCACTCAGCCACGCGGATGGTGGCGGGCGTGCAGCTTCTGCAGGTGCTCGCGCGCTACCAGGGTGTAGATCTGGGTGGTCGACAATGAACTGTGGCCGAGCAGCATCTGCAGCGCGCGCAGGTCGGCACCGCGGTTGAGCAGATGGGTGGCGAAGCTGTGCCGCAGCCCATGCGGGCTGATCCGCGCCGGGTCGATGCCGGCCACCTGTGCGTGGCGCTTGACCAGATGCCAGAACGCCTGCCGGGTCAGCGCATGCAGCGTCGGTTCGATGAACAACGGGGCCTGCCCATCCGCCAGGGCATGCACCTTGCCCTTGCCGACCAGCTGCGGGCGCGACTGCTGCAGGTAACGCTCCAGCCAGTGCTGGGATTCCTCTCCCAGCGGCACCAGCCGTTCCTTGCTGCCCTTGCCGGTGACCCGCAGCACGCCCTGGCGCAGGTTGACCGCCGTCGCGGGCAGCAGCACCAGTTCACTCACGCGCAGGCCCGCGGCATACATCAGTTCCAGCATGGCGCGATCGCGCAGGCCCAATGGGCTGTCGACGTCCGGGGCCGCCAGCAGCGCATCGATCTGGCTCTCGGCCAGCGCCTTGGGCAGCAGCCGTGGCAACTTCGGCGGGTCCAGCAGCGCGCTGGGATCCTCGCTGCGTTCGCCGCGGCGCACGCCATCGGCGAAGAACGCCCGCAACGCCGACAGCAGGCGCGCGTTGCTGCGCGGTGACCAGCCATGCCGGGTGCGCCAGGCCAGATAATCGAACAGCCCAGGACGCTCGATGCCGGCCAGGCCACCGTCGCGCCCATCCATCCAGCGCGCCAGCCCTTCCAGGTCACGCCGGTAACTGTCGAGGGTGGCACGGGCCAGGCCGTTCTCGGCCCAGATCGCATCGAGGAAGCGCTGGATGCGCACGCCGTCGTCGGCGCGAAGCTCGGGCAGTTGCTGGACCAGCTGGCGGCGTTCTGCGGGGGTGGAGACAAGGGCCATGCGTGCAGGATACGAGGGCCACTGCGGGCACGGCCAGCTTTGCGTATGCTCGGCGCATGTCCCGCCCTGCCACCGACACGGCCCCTGCGGCCGCTACCGAAATGCCCCGCCCACGTGCCTTGTTGGCCTGGCGCGTGCTGGCGATGGTCTACGACGCACTGCCGGTGCTGGCGCTGTGGATGCTGGCCGGCACGCTGTTCACCCTCGCCTACACCTTCAGCGGCCACGCGCAACGCGAGAACATCGCGCCGTTCAGTGCCTGGCAGTGGCTGCTTTGGGCGGTGTGCTGGGCGATCACGGGCTGGTACGCGACGGCCAGCTGGCGCCGCGGTGGACAGACCCTGGGCATGCGCCCGTGGCGGCTGACAGTGCGATCAATCGATGGCACGCCGTTGCGGCGCGGCCAGTTGTGGCTGCGCTTTGCGGTGGGCACGCTGTCCCTGCTGCTGGGCGGACTGGGATTCTGGTGGGCGTGGGTCGACCGCCAACGCCTGACCTGGCACGACCGCGCCAGCGGTACCCGCCTGGTGCGGATGCCGAAACGGTAAGGCGCTGTCTGTAGCGCCGAGCCCGTGCTCGGCTGCTTTCCGCACTGTACGTGACAGCCGAGCACAGGCTCGGCTCTACAACAATCAGAATCAGCCCGACTTGCGCCGGAACAGAAGTCCGGATACCGCCAGCATCACGATCGGCGGCAACGCGTAGGCAATGCGGTAATCGAACTTCAGCGCGCCGGCCATGCGGCCGAAGAACAGCTGCAGCAGCCAGAAGCCCAATGCGAACAGGATGCCCAGGAACAAGCGCTTGCCCATGCCGCCGCTGCGCAGCGATCCGAACGCGAACGGCACCGCCGCCAGGCACAGGGCCAGCACGTTCACCGGATAGAACCAGCGGCTCCAGTACACATCCTCGAAATCGCGCGCGTCCAGCCCGTTGCGTTCGCGGTAGGCAATGCTGGTGCTCAGCTCGGACACGCTGAGGTTGCGCGGCTTGGCGATACCGGTCGCCAGCGCGGCCGGGTCCAACTTCGAGTTCCAGGGCTCACGTGCCACTTCCTGACGGGTTGCCGAGCGCTCGCCAAAGGTGTCGCGGCGCACGCCGGTCAACACCCAGCCGTCCTTGTCGTGCTCGGCGGTGGCGGCATGGGTCAACGAGGCGATCTTGCCGTCTTCGGCGACCCGGTACAGGCGCACATCACGCAGGATCAGCCGCGTGCCCTTGTCGCCCACCAGCTGCTCCTCGCCGCTCTGCGCATTGAGGAAGGTGTCGCCTTCGCGTGCCCACAGCCCCGAGTAACGGGTAGTGGCAATATCCCGCCCCCATTTGGCGCTGGATTTCAGCGCATCGGCACGGTCCTGGCCCCACGGGCCCAGCGTCTCGGCGCTGAGCACCATCACCGCGGTCAGCAGCGACAGCGCAATCGCCACCGATACGCTCAGGCGCTTGCGCGACAGGCCCAGGGCACGCAGTGCGGTCAGCTCCGAGGTCGCGGCCAGCTGGCCCAGGCCCATCAGTGCGCCGATCACCGCGGCCGTCGGGAACATCGTGTAGGCGCGGCGCGGCACGGTGTACAGCACCCACGCGGCGGCATGGCCCAGGGTGTAGCCGTTCTTGCCGATGTCCTTGAACTCGCCGGAGAAGGCCATCACCACGTCCAGGCCCACCAGCACCGCCCAGGTCAGCAGCACGGTGGTGAACACCGACCGGCCCAGGTACAGGTCGAAACGCATCGGGCGCAGCCTCATGCGCGGGCTCCCTTCGGGCGGGCCAGGCGGCCATCACGTACATACATACAGATCGCCAGCGCCAGCAGCGGCAGGGTCAACCACCACAGGCCGAGCGCGGGCGGAATCTTGCCGTTGGCAATCCAGCCGCTGCCGATGAACATCAGGTTGGTGCCCACCATGTAGGCCAGCAGGGCCAGCATCATGCGTCCATAGCGCTGCTGGCGCGGCGAGCTGCGGCCCAGCGGCACGGTCAGCAGGGCGAACGCCAGCGCGATCAGCGGCGGTGCCAGGCGGCGGTGCAGCTGTGCCTGTGCCTGCGGCCGCGCATCTCCGATCAACTGCAGGGTCGGCATCAGTTCGGGATCATCCTCGGTGCGGGTCTGTGCGCCATCGGGCAGGGCCACGTCGTTGCGGGCGAAGGTCGCCAGCCGGTAATCCAGCCCAGCGGCCACCGGGCCTTCCACCTGGTGGCCATCATCCAGCTCCAGGAAACGCTGGCGGGTGCCCTCGAAGTACATGCGGCCACTGTTGGCCGACACCACTTCCAGGCGATCGTCCTTCTGCCGCTGCAGGAACACCTTGCCCAGCTCGGTGCCGTCAGGCGAGATCGAGGACAGGTAGACCACGCCGCCATTGGGCAGCGGCGTGAACCGGCCCGGCTCCAGGCCGGCCATCAGCACGCTGCGGTTGGCCTCGATGATCATCTGCTCGGCCACCCGGCCTGCCCACGGGCCCAGCCACAGCGAGCAGGCGCCGACCAGCAGCACCACCGGCACCACCAGCATCAGCAGCGGTCGCAGCAGTCGCTTGGGGCCAACACCAATGGCGGTGATGACCGCCATTTCCGAGTCGCGGTACAGCCGCGCCACGGCCAGCAGCAGGCCCAGCATCAATGCCAGCGGCAGGATCAGCGGCAGGTAGGCGATGAACTGCAGGCCCAGCTGGGAGAACAGCAGCTTGGCCGGCAGGCGTCCGTCGGCGATGTTGCCGAGGATGTCCACCAGCACGCCGCCCACGCTGACCACCAGCAGGACGATCAGGGTAGCCAGGAAACTCTGGACGAAATCGCCCAGCAGGTATCGGTCGAGCTTCAGCATGGGGCGGTGGTTTAAACTCTGGGGTTCGTTCGCGGTGCCGCCCAGTCTACTGTCTGGGCGTAAACGGCCTGCGATTGTACGGACTCGCCAATGGAATCTGCTCAATGGCCCTCGAATTCACCCTGAACCACGTTGCTCCGGCCGCCGCCACCGTTGATTGCCTGGTGGTCGGCGCGTATGCCGACCATACCCTGACCCCGGCCGCGCAGGCCCTGGATGCCGCAAGCGGTGGCCGCCTGGCGGCCCTGGCCGAGCGTGGCGACCTGTCCGGCAAGACCGGCGCAACCACCCTGCTGCACGACCTGCCGGGCGTGACCGCCCCGCGCGTGCTGGTGGTCGGCCTCGGTGAAGCCGCCCGTTTCGGCGTGCCGCAGTACCTGAAGGCCGTGGGCGACGCCGTGCGCGCGCTGAAGGCCGGCGCCACCCGCAGCGCGCTGTTCACCCTGTCCGAAGTGGCGGTGAAGGACCGCGACGCGGCCTGGACGATCCGTCAGGCGGTGATCGCCGCCGATCACGCCGCCTACCGCTACACCGCCACCCTGGGCAAGAAGAAGGCCGACGACGCCGGTCTGACCCAGCTGGCCATCGCCGGTGACGACGCGCAGGCGCTGGCTCAGGGCCAGGCCATTGCCGCCGGCGTCGAGTTCGCCCGTGAGCTGGGCAACCTGCCGCCCAACTACTGCACCCCGGCCTATCTGGCCGACGTGGGCGTGAAGTTCGCCGGCGAGCACGAGGGTGCCGAAGCCGAGATCCTCGACGAGCACCAGATGGAAGCGCTGGGCATGGGCTCGCTGCTGGCCGTGGCCCGTGGCTCGGCCAACCGCCCGCGCCTGGTCGTGCTGAAGTGGAACAATGGCGGTGACGCCAAGCCGTACGTGCTGGTCGGCAAGGGCATCACCTTCGATACCGGTGGCGTCAACCTGAAGACCCAGGGCGGCATCGAGGAAATGAAGTACGACATGTGCGGTGGCGCCAACGTCATCGGCACCTTCGTCGCTGCGGTCAAGGCCAAGCTGCCGTTGAACCTCGTCGTGGTGGTCCCGGCGGTGGAAAACGCCATTGATGGCAACGCCTATCGTCCGTCGGACGTGATCACCTCGATGTCGGGCAAGACCATCGAAGTGGGCAACACTGACGCCGAAGGCCGCCTGATCCTGTGCGACGCGCTGACCTACGCGCAGCGCTTCGAGCCTGCCGCGCTGGTCGACGTCGCCACCCTGACCGGTGCCTGCATGGTCGCCCTCGGCCACCAGACCGCCGGCCTGATGAGCAAGCACGATGACCTGGCCAACGAGCTGCTGGCCGCCGGCGAGCACGTGTTCGACCGCGCCTGGCGCCTGCCGCTGTGGGACGAGTACCAGCCGATGCTGGATTCGACCTTCGCCGACGTCTACAACATCGGTGGCCGCTGGGCTGGTGCGATCACCGCCGGCTGCTTCCTGTCGCGCTTCGCCGAAGGCCAGCGCTGGGCCCATCTGGACATCGCCGGCGTGGCCAGCGATGAAGGCAAGCGTGGCATGGCCACCGGCCGCCCGGTCGGCCTGCTGAGCCAGTGGCTGCTGGACCAGGCCGCCCGCGCCTGATGCCGTACCCGACCCTGGCCGGCAGACGCCGGCCGGGGCCTCGCCCGGCACTGCCGGGCCCCTGCCTGACCCGGACCCTGCCATGCCCCGCGCCGACTTCT
>NZ_JBHHMJ010000358.1:0-10731 GCF_042136455.1 Stenotrophomonas sp. 3diitr2024 | reverse complement strand
GTGTCCGCGGCATGGATGCCGCGGCCAAGCCCCCAGGGATGGGTTTACGGCGTCCCCCGCAACCGGACCCACCCCGCCAATCCACGGATAGCGCGCTTCGGCTGTTGCCGTTGCCTCTGCGGGTGCAGGGCTGCAAGCCCTGCAAACCAAACCCCCTCAGTGAGCAGCAGGCCGCGACGGCGGCAACCACGCCGCCACGATGCCCAGCAACGGCAGGAACGCGGTCAGCTGGTAGACGTACTCGATGCTGGTTCTGTCCGCCAGCAGGCCGAGCACGGCGGCACCCAGCCCGCCCATACCGAACGCGAAACCGAAGAACAGGCCGGACACCATGCCGATGCGGTGCGGCATCATCTCCTGCGCATAGACCACGATCGCCGAGAACGCCGAAGACAGCACGAAGCCGATCAGCACCGCCAGCACCGTCGTCCACAACAGGTCGGCATGCGGCAGCATCAGCGCGAACGGCGCCACGCCGAGGATCGAGGTCCAGATGATCGGCTTGCGGCCGATCCGGTCACCCAACGGGCCGCCGAGGAAGCCGCCAGCGGCGGACGCCACCAGGAACGCGAACAGGTGCAGCTGCGCCTGCGCCACCGGAATGCCGAAATGGTGGATCAGGTAGAAGGTGAAGTAGCTGCCGATGCTGGCCATGTAGAAGTACTTGCTGAAGATCAGCACCAGCAGGATCGCCAGCACCTTGGCCACCGTGCGTGGTGGATGGCGCGGCGCCATCGAGGCGGTACTGGCCGGGCGCGGCGTGCCCAGATGCAACGCGTACCAGCGGCCAACATAGGTCAGCAATGCGATGCCGATCAGGGCCGCGCCTGCGAACCACGACGCGGCATGCTGGCCGTACGGCACGATCACTGCCGCCGCAATCAGCGGGCCCAACGCGGTACCGAAATTGCCCCCAACCTGGAACACCGACTGTGCGAAGCCATGACGGCCGCCCGAGGCGAGCCGCGCGATGCGCGAGGCCTCCGGATGGAAGATCGCCGAGCCGATGCCGACCATTGCCGCTGCCAGCAGCACCATCGCGTAGTTCGGCGCGAAGCCGAGCAGCAGCATGCCGCACAAGGTCGAGGCCATGCCGATCGGTAGCGAATACGGTGCCGGGCGGCGGTCGGTGGCTACACCGATCAACGGCTGGAAGATCGACGCAGTGAGCTGGTAGGTCAGCGTGATCAGGCCGATCTGGGTGAAGCTGAGATTGAAGCCGCCCTTGATCACCGGATAGATGGCCAGGATCAGCGACTGCATCATGTCGTTGACGACGTGCGAGGTGGAAATGGCGGCCAGCACGCCGGGAGCCGCCGGGCGTGAGGTCGTTGCGGGAGAAGCCAGGGTGGACATGGACGCAGTCAGGTTGGGGGCGAGCCACGCATGCTACGGTTGCCCCTCTCTCCCTTCTGCCGCGTTCAGGTCATGCCCTATCGCAAAAAGGACATTGCCAGTGACGTCGATCCGGTCGCGCCCTGGCGGGAGGTTCCACTGCATCGCCCGGTCACCTATCGGGTCACCCAGTACCCCGTAGGTACCCACATCCCTGGTCACAAGCACCAGCGCCACCAGCTCGTCTACGCCATCTCCGGCCTGATGGTGGTGCGGTCGGAAGTCGGGCGCTGGGTGGTCCCATCGAACCGCGCGATCTGGATGCCGGCCGGCATGGTGCACGCGGTGGACTGCATCGCCGCCGTGCACATGCGCAGCCTGTACATCGATCCGTCGTTCGCCTTGCACCTGCCAGCCGAGCCGTTCGCGGTGCAGGTCTCGCCCCTGCTGCGCGAGCTGCTGCAGGCCGCCACGCTGGTCAAGGGCGAGCACATCGAGGACAGCCGCGATGGCCGCGTGGTCCGCCTGCTGCTGGACGAGCTGCACCGCATGGACGTGCTGCCGTTGCACCTGCCTGCGCCAAGCGACCCGCGCCTGCAGCGGATCTGCCAGCACCTGCAGAAGCACCCCGGCGATGACGCCACGCTGCAGGACTGGGCGCAGGCGCTGGAGGTGGACGTGAAAACCATCCAGCGGCGCTTCGCCACCGAGCTGGGCATGACCTTCGGGCAGTGGCGGCAGCAGGCACGGCTGCTGGCCGCGATGGAGCGGTTGGCGATCGGCGACAAGGTCATCGATGTCGCGCTGGCGACGGGCTACGACAGCCCCAGCGCGTTCACCAGCATGTTCAAGCGGCAGCTGGGGCAGACGCCGGCTGCGTTTTTCCGCTGATCGCCTGCGGGTCCCGCAGGCAGCTCCACGCGCTAACGATCCACGGATACGGCCGGCACATGCTGATGACGAATCAACAGGAATTCCCATCTGTTGTTTAACATCAGGGGGTAATGCAGCGGTGGCAGATCATCTGGCACACGTGCCTGGGTGGAAGCTGCTTCGACGCGGCAGCCATCGGGGCGCTGGAAACCGACCAGCTCGGTGACCATCAGACGGGGGCTGTCGTTTTCCGCAGTCGGGTAGTGGCGATAGTTTGGATTGGCCTTGATGCTTCGCCGCAACACCACCCGCCCAACGCTTGGCGCGTACCAGCTGATGCTGCGTTCCATTCCGTCTACCGCACCACTACCCTCCAGGCGCATGCGTTTCATGTCATCCGAGCGGGGATTGGATTTGTGCCACCGCGCATCTCTCTCGATCCGGTAGGCATTTACGTCACCCAGCGCAGTCCGTACCGTTTCGACGGCCACGACTCGGCTGCTGCTCTCCTCCACATAGTCATAGCGATAGCTGCCAAACGAAGCGCGGATTTCGCCCGGCTCCTCGAACCTGTCCTGCCACTGCGCGCCGACGGATAACGGGAAGCGCAGCAGGATCTTTTCCCCTTTGCGCAGCGGATTCACGTCTGCATAGGTCTCTCGCCATTCGTGCCGAACGGCCTCTCCATCAATCGAAAGCGCCAGCTGCTGCGGCTCCACCGTCTGCAGCTGCAACGTCAGTTCTGGACGCGATGCACCGACGGAGTAGGTCCAGCGTGTGCCAGGCAAAGGCGTAGGGGCTTCCTGCGGATCGACGATCGGCTCATCGAAGCCGCAAGCCGGTGCTGCCGAGACATGGGGTACGGTCAACGCCGCCACCAGCATCGTAATGCCGATGGCGCCCCGGCAGCGCAGTCTTTTCAGGATGGATGGATTCATGCTTCCATTTTAGGCGGCAGGAATCGCACAGACAAAACGCCGGGCGTGCCGTAGGCATTCTCCGCAACCGGACATAAGAGCCAAGCGTGTCGCAGTTCCGCTGCGCAACGGCGTGCTTCGATGACCTCCCACTGGCGAGGAAGCACGATGCATGAAGACGAGCAGTGCCACCATGCGGGCGGCTTCGGCAGCATTGCTGATCCTGGCAATGAGCAGTCCCGCCACACACGCCAGCGGGTCTCACTTCCGGTTCCACTCAGACGAGCAGCCGGACGGATTCCGGCGACGAGGCCACGCTGCAGGACTGGGCCGAAGCTCTGGCGGTGGACGTCAAAACCATCCAGCGCCACTTCGCCAGCGAACTGGGCATGACCTTCGGGCAGTGGCGGCAGCAGGCAAGGCTGCTGGCCGCGATGGAGCGGTTGGCGATCGGCGACAAGGTCATCGATGTCGCGCTGGCGACGGGCTACGACAGCCCCAGCGCGTTCACCAGCATGTTCAAGCGCCAGCTGGGGCAGACACCTGCGGCGTTTTTCCGGTAACGCCGTCCACGCATGGCGTGGATCCACCATCGCGGCGCATGCCCGGCGGAAACCATCGCAGATCGCAAACGAGAACGCCGGGCATGGCCCGGCGCTTCCGCTCAACGCTTCCGTTGAAGAACTCAGGACGTCATCCGGTCCCAGAAGCCCTTCACGCCGTCGATGAAAGTGGCCGATTTCGGCGAATGCTTGCGCGCTTCCTCGCCGACGAAGGTGGCTTCGAACTGTTCCAGCAGCTTGCGCTGCTCGTTGGTGAGGTTCACCGGCGTCTCCACCACCACGCGGCAGTACAGGTCGCCTTCGCTGCGGCTGCGCACCGAACGCACGCCCTTGCCGCGCAGGCGGAACAGCTTGCCGGTCTGGGTCTCGGCCGGGATGCGGATCTCCGCTTCGCCGCCGAGGGTGGCCACGCGCACGGTGTCGCCCAGCGCCGCCTGCGAGATGCGGATCGGCACTTCGCAGTGCAGATCATCGCCATCGCGCTGGAAGATGGCATGCTCGCGCACGCGCACTTCCACGTACAGATCACCCGGCGGCGTGCCGGCCGGGCCGGCCTCGCCCTCGCCCTGCAGGCGGATGCGGTCGCCGGTATCGACGCCCGCCGGCACCTTCACCGACAGCACCTTGTCTTCCTCGACGCGGCCGTTGCCGTGGCAGGTCTTGCAGGGCTTGGCGATGATCTGGCCACGGCCGCCGCAGTTGTGGCAGGCCTGCTGCATGGCGAAGATGCCGCGCTGGATGCGCACCTGGCCGCGGCCATGGCACACGTTGCAGGTCTCGACCTTGCCGTCCTCGGAGCCACTGCCATCGCAGTCGCCGCACTCGGCCAGGGTCGGAATCTCGATGCGGCGCTCGACGCCGCGCACGGCCTCTTCCAGATCCAGCTCCATCACGTAGCCGATGTCGGCGCCGCGACGGGCCTGGCGCGGACCACCGCCGCCACCGCCAAAGATGTTGCCGAAGATATCGCCGAAGATATCGTTCATGTCCGGGCCGCCCGGGCCGCCGCCGCCCATGCCATGCTCGAACGCGGCGTGGCCGTGGCTGTCGTACATGCGGCGCTTGTTGCCGTCGGACAGCACTTCGTAGGCTTCCTTGCACTCCTTGAAGGAGGCTTCGGCCGCCGCATCACCCGGGTTGCGGTCCGGATGGAACTTCATCGCGCAGCGACGGTAGGCCTTCTTCAGCTCGTCGTCGGTGGCGGTGCGGGCAACGCCCAGCACTTCGTAGTAATCGCGCTTGCTCATATCGTGAATCGGGTTCCGGAAAGTCGGGATTCGTCAAAGCGGAAGAGCGGAACCAGGTCCGCTCTTGCGTCGGGCGCCCCGACACGCCGGTGGGCGGTCAGGACCCTGATGCGACAACGGGACGCTGGTGGCCAGCGTCCCGCGTCGGTCCGGATCAGGACTTCTTGTCGTCCTTGACTTCGGTGAACTCAGCGTCGACCACGTCATCCTGCGCCTTGCCGACATTACCGGCGTCGGCACCCGGGGCACCGCCCTGGTCGGCCGAAGCAGCGGCGAACAGCGACTGGCCAGCTTCTTCCAGTGCCTTCGACTTGGCTTCGATCTGTGCCTTGTCGTCGCCCTTCATCGCGGTTTCCAGGTCAGCCAGCGCCGCCTCGACCTTGCCGATGACATCGCCGCCGACCTTGCTGCCGTGCTCGGTGATGGCGCTGCGGGTGCCGTGGATCAGGGCGTCGGCCTGGTTGCGGGCCTGCACCAGTTCCTGGAACTTCTTGTCTTCTTCGCGGTTGGCTTCCGCGTCGGCGACCATGCGCGCGATCTCCTCCTCGGACAGGCCCGAACCGGCCTTGATCTCGACCTTCTGTTCCTTGTTGGTCTTCTTGTCCTTGGCCGACACGTGCAGGATGCCGTTGGCGTCGATGTCGAAGGACACTTCCACCTGCGGCAGGCCGCGCGGGGCCGGCTCGATGCCGGACAGGTCGAACTTGGCCAGCGACTTGTTGAAGCGGGCCTGTTCGCGCTCACCCTGCAGCACGTGCACGGTCACGGCCGACTGGTTGTCCTCGGCGGTGGAGAACACCTGCGAGGCCTTGGTCGGGATGGTGGTGTTCTTCTCGATGATCTTGGTGAACACGCCACCCATGGTTTCGATACCCAGCGACAGCGGGGTCACGTCCAGCAGCAGCACGTCCTTGACGTCGCCGCCCAGCACGCCGCCCTGGATCGCCGCACCCAGTGCCACGGCTTCGTCCGGGTTGACGTCCTTGCGCGGTTCCTTGCCGAAGAACTCGGTCACCGCCTGCTGCACCTTCGGCATGCGGGTCTGGCCGCCGACCAGGATCACTTCGCTGATGTCGCTCGAACGCAGGCTGGCATCGTTCAGGGCGACGCGGCACGGCTCGATCGACTTCTTGATCAGGTCGTCCACCAGTGCTTCCAGCTTGGCGCGGGTCAGCTTGATGTTCAGGTGCTTCGGACCCGACGCGTCAGCGGTGACGTACGGCAGGTTCACTTCGGTCTGCTGGGCGCTGGACAGCTCGATCTTGGCGCGCTCGGCAGCGTCCTTCAGGCGCTGCAGGGCCAGCGGATCCTTGCGCAGGTCGATGCCCTGGTCCTTGTTGAATTCTTCAACCAGGTACTCGATGACGCGGTTGTCGAAGTCTTCGCCACCCAGGAAGGTGTCGCCGTTGGTGGCCAGCACTTCGAACTGCTTCTCGCCGTCGACGTTGGCGATCTCGATCACCGAGACGTCGAAGGTGCCGCCGCCCAGGTCGTACACCACGATCTTGCGATCCTTGTTGTCGCCCTTGTCCAGGCCGTAGGCCAGCGCAGCCGCGGTCGGCTCGTTGATGATGCGCTTGACGTCCAGGCCGGCGATGCGCCCGGCGTCCTTGGTCGCCTGGCGCTGGCTGTCGTTGAAGTAGGCCGGCACGGTAATGACCGCTTCGGTGACCTTCTCACCGAGGAAGTCCTCGGCGGTCTTCTTCATCTTCTCCAGCACCTTGGCCGAGATTTCCTGCGGGGCCATCTTCTTGCCGTCGCTGGTGGCGACCCAGGCATCGCCATTGTCATGGGCCAGGATGCTGTACGGGACGTGGGCGATGTCCTTCTGCACCTCGCCATCGGTGAACTTGCGGCCGATCAGGCGCTTCACCGCGTAGAAGGTGTTCTTCGGGTTGGTCACGGCCTGGCGCTTGGCCGAGGCACCGACCAGGACTTCGCCGTCCTTGGTGTAGGCGACGATCGACGGGGTGGTGCGATCGCCTTCCGAATTCTCGATGACGCGGGCCTTGCCGCCGTCCATGATCGCCACGCACGAGTTGGTGGTGCCGAGGTCGATACCAATGATCTTGCCCATGGGGGAGACTCCTGAGGATGCTTGTTGGGGTCAGTCCGGCCGTTCGGCCGGTGGATGAATACGATGTGGGGGAGGCCCGTGGAACATTCAAGCCACCTCCCGAACGCTGTGTTTCCGACGATCCGGCGCGTTCAGCGTCGGGTCGGGTGACGGGTCTGTCCGCCGCCCGGCCCTGCCGGATCAGTCGGCGGCCACCACCACCAGCGCCGGCCGCAGCAGGCGCTCGTTGAGCAGGTAGCCCTTCTGGAACACGGTCACCACGCTGCCCGGGGCAGCGCCCGGGGTCGGCACCTGGCTGATGGCCTGGTGGTGTTCCGGGTTGAACGGCTGGCCGATCGGATCCAGCAGCGCCAGGCCGTTGTCGGCGGCGACCTTCAGCAGCTGCTTGTAGGTCAGCTCCAGGCCTTCGCGCAGCGGGTGCGGGTCGTCGCCGGCGGCCTTCAGGCCGGCATCCAGGCTGTCGAACACCGGCAGCAGCTCGCCCAGCAGCTTCTCGTTGGCGAACTTGCGGGCCTGCTCGATGTCACGGGCAACACGCTTGCGCTGGTTTTCCAGGTCGGCGCGCTCACGCAGCGCATCGGCCTTGACCTGCTCGACTTCGGCGCGCAGGCGCTCGACTTCGTCGTTGACGCCGGCGGTGGCAGCCGCATCGGCGGCACTCTGCTGGGATTCGATATCTGGATGTTCGTGGTTCATGTCTGGGTCCCTGGCGGTCACTCTCCGCCTCCACCCACCCTAGTGTGGGCGGGATGCTGCGTTTCAAGCGTCGGATGTTCCCGGCGTGCGTCCGGCCGGTGAAAAGGCCGCGCCAAGCACATCGGCGGTGGCCTGGACCAGCGGGATCACCCGGTCGTAGGCCATCCGCTTGGGACCGATCACGCCCAGCACGCCCAGCACCTGGCCATTGGCGGTGTACGGGGCAGTGACCAGCGAGACGCCCTGCAGCGGCATCATTCCGGTCTCTTCGCCGATGAAGATGCGCACCCCCGGCGCCTGGATGGTCCGCTCCAGCAGCTGCAGGATCTCGCGCTTGCTGGAGAACAGCTCGAACAGTTCGCGCAGGCGCTCCAGGTCGGACAGGTCCTGCACGCCCATCAAGCGGGTCTGCCCGGCCACCAGCATGTCGTCGGCCGCCGGCTGCAGGGCCTGCTCGGCCAGTTCGATGCTGTGGGCCAGCAACTGCTCCAGTTCGGACCGGGCGTCGCGCAGCTCCAGCAGCAGTCGGGTACGGATCTCGGCCATCGGCAGGCCGGCGAAATGCGCATTGAGGTAGTTGGCGACCTGCTCCAGCTGGCCTGGCGCAAACTCCTGCCGGGTCTCGATCACCCGGTTCTGCACCTCGTTGTCGGCAAATACCAGGATCGCCAGCACCCGGCGCCCATCCAGCGCCACGAAATCGATCTGGCGGAAGGCGAACTGCTCGCGCCGCGGTGCGCTGACCACGCCGACGAAGTGGCTCATCGCCGACAGCAGCTCCGAGGCGCTGCCGAGCAGGGCCTGGGTGCTGCCACCACCGGCCAGTTCCTGGCGCAACCGGGCCAGCTCGCCCTCGCCCGGCGGCTGCATCTGCAGCAGGCTGTCGACGAACACCCGGTAACCATGCGCGGTCGGGACGCGGCCGGCCGAGGTATGTGGCGAGGCCAGCAGGCCCAGATCCTCCAGGTCGCCCAGGATGTTGCGGATGGTGGCCGGGCTGACCTCCAGGCCGGCCACGCGCGCCAGCGTCTGCGAGCCGACCGGCTCGCCGTCCTGGATATATCGCGCGATCAGCGTGCGCAGCAGGTGGCGCGCACGCGGGGCAAGCTGGTCGGGAGAACCGTGCATGGAATCAACCTGTGAGACACGGACACTAGATAATGGCGGCGCATCGCCTTGGCAAGTCATTGGACCTCCCGCGCCCGCGTGCTAGCGTTGCGCGGCTGCTGACACCCCCTTACCCATGCTCAGACATCTTTCGATCAAGGATTTCGCCGTCGTCCGCGCCACCGAACTGGAGTTCGGGCCAGGCATGACCGTGGTTTCAGGCGAGACTGGCGCCGGCAAGTCGCTGATGGTCGACGCACTGGGCTTCCTGTCCGGCCTGCGCGCTGACAGCGGCGTGGTCCGCCATGGTGCCGCACGCGCCGAGCTTTCCGCCGAGTTCGCGCTGGAGCAGCTGCAGGCCGCCCGCCAGTGGCTGGCCGACAACGAGCTGGACGACGAGGACCAATGCCAGCTGCGCCGCGTGATCCGCGCCGACGGCGGCTCGCGGGCCTGGATCAATGGCCGCCCGGTGACGCTGGCACAGCTGGGCGACCTGGCCTCGCTGCTGGTGGAGATCCACGGCCAGCATGAACAGCAGGCGCTGCTGGCGCGCCCGTCGCAGCTGGCCCTGCTGGATGCCTATGCCGGCAACGAGAACGAGCGCCGCCAGGTGCGCCACGCCGCCGCGGCCTGGCAGGCACTGGTCGATGAATCGCTGGCGTTGTCGCAACAGGGCGACGTCAGTGACCGGATCGGCTTCCTGGAGCACCAGCTGCGCGAACTGGACCGCGAGGACCTGGAACCGGAATCGATTGCCGCGCTTGGCGCCAGCCACCGTCGCCAGGCCCACGCCAGCGCCCTGCTGAGCGCCTGCCAGGCGGCCAGCAACCAGCTCAACGGCGATGACGGCAGCTCCGCGCTGGACCTGCTGCAGCAGGTGCGCCACGAGCTGTCGCGCCTGATCGAGCACGACCCGCGCCTGGGCGAAGTGGACGACCTGATCGAGAACGCCTCGATCCAGCTGCACGAAGCCCTGTCGCTGCTTGATCGCGTGCACGACGATCTGGATGCCGACCCGGAACAGTTCGAGGAGAACGAGCGCCGCCTCGGCCGCCTGCACGACCTGGCCCGCAAGCACCGCGTGCCGATGGACGAACTGGGCGCGCAGCGCGAGCGCATGCATGCCGAAGTGGAGCAGCTGCGTGGCGCCGACGAGCGCCTGCAGCGCCTGGCCGGCGAGATCGACAAGGCCGCCGCCGCCTGGCGCGTACAGGCTGAAGTGCTGACCGCCAGCCGCAGCAGCGCTGCTGCCGAACTGTCGGCCACCACCACCGGCATCATCGCCGAGCTCGGCATGGGCGGCGGCCAGTTCCTGATCGAACTGGAGCCACAGGACAGCGGCAAGCCCGACCCGCAGGGTGCCGAGCGCGTCGAGTTCCTGGTGGCGGCCAACGCCGGCCAACCGCCGCGCGCCCTGCGCAAGGTGGCCTCGGGCGGTGAACTGTCACGTATTTCGCTGGCCATCGAAGTGGCCGCGCTGGACCTGGATGCGGTGCCGACCATGGTGTTTGACGAGGTCGACTCCGGCATCGGCGGCGCGGTGGCTGACATCGTCGGCCAGAAGCTGCGCGCGCTCGGCGAGAAGCGCCAGGTACTGTGCGTGACCCACCTGCCGCAGGTCGCCTCCAAGGGCCACGCCCATTACCGGGTCAGCAAGGCCCCGGTGGAAGGCATGACCCAGAGCGCAGTGGAAAAGCTGGACAACAAGGCGCGCGAAGAAGAGCTGGCGCGCATGCTCGGCGGCGTGGAAGTGAGCAAGGAAGCGCGCGCCGCCGCCCGCAAGCTGCTGCAGGCCTGAGGCCTGTTCACGGTTATCCACGCATGGCGTGGATCTACAACCCACCCGCACGGTAGTGCCGGCCGCTGGCCGGCAACCCAACACCGGTGGACGATGATCGTGAGGTTGCCGGCCAGCG
>NZ_JBHHMJ010000343.1:0-1908 GCF_042136455.1 Stenotrophomonas sp. 3diitr2024 | reverse complement strand
CCCCCCCCCCCCACTACCCGGGAGGCGCCGGGCGAACCCGGCGCATTCCCTTACCTGCGCTGGTCGGCGCTGGCGTCGCGTACGGCGCGGAACGACTCGTCCTTGCTCCAGTTCGGCCAGGCACGGGAGTTGGCCAGCTGGTTGCCCAGCGTGTACAGCACTTCCAGGTCGCGGGCGGCACCGGCGAACACCCAGTCCGGCTGCCATTCGTCGCCCTGCTGGTGGTAACGCTTGGCGGTGTAGTCCTCGGAGGCCTTCTTGCCTGCGGCGACGCCACCGTCCACCCAGTCCTGGCCGGCCGACCAGGACAGCGCCGGCACGCCACGCTTGGCGAACGGGAAGTGGTCGGAGCGGAAGAACAGGCCCGCTTCCGGCTTCGGGTCCGGCGTGTAGCGGATGTCCCAGCCCTTGGCCACGTCCTTCAGCTGGTCCAGCAGCTCGAAACGCGCGGCACCGTAGATGCCGAAGTCACGCGACGGGCCGAACGGCGCCATGCCGTCCATGTTGATCACCGCCACGGTCTTTTCCAGCGGGTACAGCGGATGGGTGGCGTAGTACTCCGAACCCAGCAGGCCCTTCTCCTCGGCGGTGACCGCCAGGAACAGCAGCGAGCGCTGCGGGCGCGTTTCCTTGGCGAAGCCACGGGCAAGCTCGAGCAGCGAGGCGGTACCACTGGCGTTGTCCAGTGCGCCGTTGAAGATGCGGTCACCGCGCGCGTCCGGCTCGCCCACGCCGATGTGGTCCCAGTGCGCGCTGTAGATGATCGTCTCATCCGGATGGCGGCTGCCTTCCAGGCGTGCGGCCACGTTGTGCGAGGTGATCACTTCGGTCTTCACCGCGTACTTCGCGTCCAGGCTGGCGCCGGTCAGCGGCACCGGGGTGAAGTCGCGCTGCTGCGCCTTCTTCTTCAGCGCCTCGAAGTCCTGCCCGGCGGAGCGGAACAGCTCCACCGCCAGGTCGCGCTGGATCCAGCCTTCCAGCAGCGGGTGGCTTTCGGCCGGGTTGTCGCGCACCACGTCGAACATGGTGTTGGTGTTGGAACCGGCCACGGTGGCCCAGCCATAGGAGGCCGGTGCGGTCTCGTGCACGATCAGCACACCCAGTGCACCCTGGCGCGCGCCTTCCTCGTACTTGTAGGTCCAGCGGCCGTAATAGGTCATGCCCTTGCCGTCGAAATCACCCTGGCCGGTTTCGAAGTCCGGATCGTTGATCAGTACGACGGCAATCTTGCCCTTCAGGTCCACGCCCTTGAAGTCGTCCCAGTTGCGCTCCGGCGCTTTCACGCCATAGCCGAGGAACACCAGCGGGGCCTTGCTGATGTCAACGTTGCTGGCGCCGTTCATGGCGGCGCGCACGGCAATCTGCTTGCCCTGCTCCAGCGCAACGGTCTTGCCGCCCTGGTGCAGCGCCAGCTGCGGTGTGCCGACGATGTCGCCCTTGCGCAGCGGCACGGCCTGGGTCCAAAGGCGCTTGCCGTCCTTGAGGTCGCCGCCCGGCTGCAGACCGGCGTCGGCAAATTGCTTGCTGAGGTAGGCGATGGTCTTCTCTTCGCCGGCGGTGGCCGGCGAGCGGCCTTCGTAGGCGTCGGAGGCCAGTTCCTTGACGTCGGCGGAGATCCGCGCGCCATCGAATTTCGGGGTGGCCGCCATCAGTGCGCTCGACACCGACAGGGCCAGCACGCCCAGTACCACTCGTTTCATTGCTCTCTCCAGCAGGGAAATCCTTCTGGAGTGTAATGGGATTCGGCAGGGCTGCGCCCTGCACCCGCCGAAGCCAGGGCAGCAGCAACAGCTGGAGCAACAGCAACAGCAGAAGCAGGCATTCGGTGGGATGGCGGGGTGGGTCCGGTTGCGGGGGACGCCGTAAACCCGTCCTTGGGGGCTTGGCCGCGGCATTCATGCCGCGGAC
>NZ_JBHHMJ010000333.1:0-327 GCF_042136455.1 Stenotrophomonas sp. 3diitr2024 | reverse complement strand
AAGCCCGCGCTGGCGGGCCGCGCGACGCAGAGCCTCGGCGGCAAGTACCGCCTCGATGCTGCGTTCGCCAGCGGCGATGACTACGGTGGAAGCGTGCATGGGAACTCCTGGAATGCTTGATCACCGCGCCCATCGCCACTTCACCCAGCTGCTGGCCATGCAGGCCGAACCGTTCGACCAGCGCACCCAGCGTACGGACCGACATGCCGAGGTTGCCGACGCCCAGTGCGCTGTGCTGCGCCGCGACGGTCGCCTGTCCGGCCAGCTTCAGGTTGCGATCGGCCACTACCTCCTGGCCGTCCGGCGCCTGCACGCGCACCTTGCCGG
>NZ_JBHHMJ010000317.1:0-7675 GCF_042136455.1 Stenotrophomonas sp. 3diitr2024 | reverse complement strand
CAACGGCCCGAAGGGCGCATGCCATGGATGGCATGCGTAGCGGCGCGGGGGATAGGTGGAATGCGGGGGCAGTTCTGGCGAACCGCCTCGCGGTTCGTCAGAACTGCCCACCGAACGTGAATTGCAGGCGTTCGATCTTGTCATCGTCTTCCTTCTTCAGCGGGAAGGCGTAGCTGATCGAGATCGGGCCGACCGGGGCGCGCCACAGCAGGGCCACACCGGTGGATACGCGCAGCTCGTTGGCCTTGAAGTTGTCCACGCCGGTATACACGTTGCCGAAGTCGACGAAGGCCGACACGCGCGCCGACGGGCTGTCGAACAGGCGCGGGAAGTAGGCTTCCACCGAACCGACGGTCTTCAGCGAGCCACCCAGCGGCTGGCCTTCCGGATAACCAGTAGTGACTTCGCGCGGGCCGAGGGTGTTGTCCTCGAAGCCGCGTACCGAGTTGGTACCACCGGCGTAGAAGTTCTCGAAGAACGGCAGGCCGCTTGCGGTGACGGTGCGGGTGGTGCCATCCGGATTGGTCAGCGTACGGGTGTAGTCCTTGCCGTAGGCATCGCCGTAGCCGATTTCGGCGCGGGTGTTGATCACCAGCGACGGCATGATCGGCCAGTACTTGCTGATCTGGTAGTTCAGCTTGTAGTACTCGATGGTCGAACCCGGCAGCGTGGTTTCCAGGCCCACGCGCTGGTAGGTGCCGCGGGTCGGCATGAAGTAGTCGTTGCGCGAGTCGCGCGCCCAGCCCAGCTCGGTGCGCCAGGCATGGAAGGTGCGCTTACCGACGGCGTTGATGTAGTCGATGATCGACTGCGGGGTGGAGCCCTGGTAGGTGGTGATCTGGTTGCTGTCGATGCCGAACATCAGCGAGACGGTGTCGGTCTCGGTCAGCGGCACGCCGAACACCACCTGCGCGGCACCGTTGGTGCTGTTGTACTGCGCGGTGTTGAAGTCCGAGTAATCCAGTTCGCGCCAGGACAGGTTGTAGCCCAGCGACACGCCGTCATCGGTGAAGTACGGGTTGGTGTAGCTGAAACCGTAGCGCTGCAGGTAGCTGCTGCGCGAGGCTTCGACCGACACGCGGTTGCCGCCACCGAGGAAGTTGTTCTGCGACAGCTGCACCGAGGTGGTCATGCCGTAGGACTGCGAGTAACCCAGGCCGAACACGAAGCTGCCCGAGGTGGTTTCCTTGACGTTGTAGACGACGTCGACCTGGTCGTTGCTGCCGCTGACGGCCGGGGTCTCCACTTCCACCGATTCGAAGTAGCCCAGGCGCTGCAGGCGGATCTTGGAGCGGTCGATCGCGGCCTGCGAGTACCAGCTGTTCTCGAACTGGCGCATTTCGCGACGCATCACTTCATCGGACGTGCGGGTGTTGCCGCGGAACAGGATGCGGCGCACCGACACGCGCGGGCCGGGCACGACCTGCATGTTGATGGCCACGGTCTGCTCGGCGCGGTTGGTGGTCGGGATCGGGTTCACCTTGGCGAACGCGTAGCCGATGTTGGACAGCGAATTGGTGATGGTGTCCGAGCTGAATTCCAGCAGGGCACGCGAGAACGTGTCGCCGGACTTCTGGATCACCATGCGCTCGACGTCCTCCTGCGGGAGGATGGTGTCGCCGCTGACCTTGATCTCGGAGATCTTGTACTGCGCGCCCTCGGTCACGCCCGCGGTCAGGAACATGTCGCGCTTGTCGGGGCTGATCGAGACCTGGGTGGAATCGATGCTGAAATCGACGTAGCCGCGATCCAGGTACCAGGAGTTGAGCTTTTCCAGGTCGCCGGACAGCTTTTCCTTGGAGTACTGGTCGTCACGGCGGTACCACGACGCCCAGTTGTGCTCCTTGGACTCCCAGGTCTCCAGGATGTCCTTGCTCTCGAACTTTTCGGTGCCCACCAGGTTGACGTGGCGGATCTTGGCGGCCTTGCCTTCCTTGATGGCGATGGCGATGTCCACGCGGTTACGGTCCAGCGGGCTCACCGTCGGGGTGATGTCGACGTTGTACTTGCCACGGTCGTTGTACTGGCGGCGCAGTTCCTGGGTCACGCGGTCCAGGCTCAGGCGATCGAAGGTGCCGCCCTCGGTCAGGCCGATGTCGGACAGGCCCTTGAGCAGCTGGTCGGACTTGATGTCCTTGTTGCCGGTCACGGTCAGCTTGTTGATCGCCGGGCGTTCCTTGACGGTCACCACCAGGATCGTGCCCTGGCGGTCCAGCTGCACGTCTTCGAAGAAGCCGGTCTTGTACAGGGCGCGGATCGTCTCGCCGACCTTGTTGTCGGTGATCGTCTCGCCGCGTTCCACCGGCAGGTAGGTGAACACCGTGCCCGAGCTGATGCGCTGCAGGCCATCGACGCGGATGTCGCTGACAGTGAAGGGCTCGGCTGCCTGGGCCAGGGCGGGAGCGCCGGTGACGGCGGCGAGGGCGAGGGCCAGCAGGCGGCGATTGGGGAGTCGCGTCATGTCACGTCCGGTAGGAAGGTCGATTTCATTGGTGCGGGATGCCGACGCTGTAGACGGCAACAACGTGGAAAAGTTCATCGCGGGACCAAGCCGAGGATGTCGTTGTAGAACGCCAACCCCATCAGCCCGGCCAGCAACGCCAGGCCGATGTATTGGCCGGCGGCGATGGCACGCTCGCTCAGCGGGCTGCCCTTGACCAACTCGATAAGGTAATACAGCAGGTGGCCGCCGTCCAAGATCGGGATCGGCAGCAGGTTGATGATGCACAGGCTGAGCGACAGCAGGGCAAGGAACTGCAGGAACCAGTCGAGGCCGCGCTTGGCCGAGACATTGGCCACGCGGGCGACGGTGACCGGCCCGGAAACGTTCTGCAGCGAGGCCTTGCCGGTCACGATGCGACCCATCATGCCCAGCGAGTCGGCGGCCAGGCGGCCGGTCTCGCGCACCGCCACGGTCACCGCATCCAGCGGGCCATAGCGCAGCAGGGTGTCATAGGCGGGGCTGTAGCTGGTGGGGAAGCCGACGCCGATCTGCCAGACCGGATTGCCCTTGCCGTCCTTGCCCTGGCGCGGGGTGACTTCCAGCGCCAGGCGCTCGCCGCCACGCAGGACCTCGATCATTCCGGGCCCGCCGGCACGGCCCAGGGCCTGGATCTCGCCGATCACCTGGTCGACGCTGTCGATGCGCTGGCCATCGATGGCCACGATCAGGTCGCCTGGCTGCAGCTGCCCTGCCACCACGGAGTCCGCACTCAGCGATTCCACTTGCGCCGGCTGCAGCCACGACTGCCAGTGCAGGCCAGCCAGGATCGGCACCCGCCGCTCATCGAAACCCGCCGGCAGCTGCGACAGCGGCAGGGTGCGCGTGCGTACCTGGTCGGCCGTATCCAGCACTTCCAGCTTCACGTCGCGGCGGTCCATCGCGGCTGCGGTCAGCGCCATGCTGGCCTCGCCGAGGGTGACCACCTGGCGGTCGTCCACGCGCAGCACGCGGTCGCCGCTGGCCAGGCCGGCACTGGCGGCGATGCCGCTGACACGGCCGATGGTGGGCGAGTAATCCTGCTTGCCAATCACGAACATCGCCCACAGCAGCAGGATGCACAGCAGCAGATTGGCGATCGGGCCGGCGGCAACGATCGCGATGCGCTGCCAGACGGTCTTGTGGTTGAAGGCCTGGCCGCGCTCGTGCGGGTGGACTTCGACCTCGCGTTCGTCGAGGAACTTCACGTAACCGCCCAGCGGGATGGCGGCGATGGCGAACTCGGTGCCGTGCCTGTCGCGGCGCGACCACAGCGGCCGGCCGAAGCCGACCGAGAAACGCAGGATCTTGACCCCGCACAGGCGCCCGACCCAGTAATGCCCGAACTCGTGGAAGGTGACCAGCAGCCCGAGGCTGACGATCATCCACCAGACCGATCCGATGAAGTCAGTCATGCAGGCTCACAGTGGTGGGCAAGGGCGGCGGCGTCATGCTGGGCGAGGCGGTCGTTCAGGCGGCGTCGATGGCGTTCAGGGTGAGCTGGCGTGCCCGGTGGTCGGCGGACAACAGGATCTCCAGTGTATCGGCTGGCTGGGTCGGCAGTGTTGAAAGAGCGTTAGCAACCAGCGCCGGGATCGTCAGGAAACCGATCCGGCCCTGAAGAAACGCTGAAACCGCCTCTTCATTGGCGGCGTTCAGCACCGCCGGTGCGGTGCCGCCGGCCTGCATCGCCTGCCAGGCCAGCGCCAGGCAGGGGAAGGCGTCAGTATCCGGGGCCTCGAAATCCAGGCGGCCCTGGGCCAGCAGGTCCAGCCCGGCCACGCCCGATTCGATGCGCTGCGGCCAGCCCAGGCCGACGGCGAGAGTGGTGCGCATGTCCGGCAGGCCCATCTGGGCCAGGGTCGAGCCATCGACGAACTCGACCAGCGAATGGACCAGGCTCTGCGGGTGCACCAGCACCTCGACGCGCTCGCCGGGCACGCCGAACAGGTGGTGGGCCTCGATGACTTCCAGGCCCTTGTTCATCAATGTCGCCGAATCGACCGAGATCTTTGGCCCCATCGACCACTTGGGGTGGGCAACGGCCTGGGCCGGGGTGACCTGGGCCAGTTCGGCGCGGCTGCGGCCACGGAACGGGCCGCCGGAGGCGGTCAGCAGGATCCGGCGCACGCCGGCGCCGTCGACACTGGCATCGCGCGAGCGCAGGCACTGGAAGATCGCGCTGTGCTCGCTGTCGATCGGGATGATTTCGGCACCGGCACGTTCGGCCGTCCGGGTCAGCAGTTCGCCGGCCAGCACCAGCGATTCCTTGTTGGCCAGCAGGATGCGCTTGCCGGCGGCCGCGGCAGCCAGGGTCGAGGACAGGCCGGCCGCGCCGACGATGGCCGCGACCACGGTATCGCAGGCATCGCTGGCGGCCAGCTGGTCCAGCGCGGCCTGGCCGGCATGGGCCTCGGTGGCAAGGCCGGCCTCGCGCAGGCCGTCACGCAGTTCGGCGAACAGCGATGCGTCGGCGATCACCGCGTGCGCGGGTCTGTGCTGGCGGCACAGCGCCAGCAGCGCCTGCACCTGGCGGCCGGCAGCGAGCACCGTGGCCTGGTAGCGGTGCGGGTGGCGGGCGATCACGTCCAGCGTGGAGGCGCCGATCGAGCCGGTAGCGCCGAACACGGCGACCCGGCGCAGGTCTGCAGCAGCATTCATGGTCAGAACCCGAAGATTTCCTTGCCCAGCGCGAACACCGGCACGGCGGCGAGGACGCCGTCGACCCGGTCGAGCACGCCACCGTGGCCCGGGATCAGGTGGCCCGAGTCCTTGGCGCCGGCATGGCGCTTGATCAGGCTCTCGAACAGGTCGCCCAGGACCGAGGCGAACACCGCCACCACCGCGGTGATCAACAGGCCGGGCAGGTGTGCGGCATCGATGCCAGCCAGCCAGCCCAGGCCGAGGGCCACGGCGACACCGGCCAGCAGGCCGCCGAACAGGCCTTCCCAGGTCTTGTTGGGGCTGATCCGCGGCGCCAGCTTGTGCTTGCCGAAATGGCGGCCAGCGAAATAGGCGCCCGAGTCGGCCGCCCACACCAGCGCCAGCGCAGCCAGCAGCCACAGGTGGCCCTGCTGGCCCGGCGGATCGCCGCCGGCATGGATCAGCACCAGCGCGGCCCAGGCCGGGACGATGGCCAGGGTACCGGCCAGCATCTTCAGGATCCGCGAGGGTGCCGACGGCTGTGCACCGAAGTTGAAGAAGCGCAACCAGAGCAGCGCGGCCAGCCACCAGGCAACGCCGGCCAGCGTGGTTATCTGGAACAGGACCAGGGTGCTGCCATCGGCCCAGACCAGCAGCACCATCAGCAGCAGGTTCAGCACCAGCAGCACGGTGCGCGCCAGGGTGTCTTCGATACCGGCCAGCTTCAGCCATTCCCACAGGCCGATCAGCAGCACGGCGGCGGCGGCGGCGGCCAGCCATTGCGTGGGCAGCAGCAGGATCGCCGCAATGGCTAGCGGCGCCATGATCAGCGCGGCAAGGACTCGGGTCTTGGTCATGGGCTGGAAGTCTCGGTGGCCAGTGCGGCAATCTGGGCGCTGGTCAGGCCGAAACGACGCTCGCGACCGGCATAGGCGTCGAGCGCCTGCTGCAGCTGCCCGGCGTCGAAGTCCGGCCACAGGGCCTCGGTGAACCACAGTTCGGTATAGGCGAGCTGCCACAGCAGGAAGTTGCTGATGCGGGTGTCGCCGCCGGTGCGGATGAACAGGTCCGGCGGCGGCAGGTCGGCCAGGGCCACCTGGCTGCCCAGCAGCGCTTCGTCGATCTGCTCGGGCAGCAGGCGACCGGCCGCCACTTCGACGGCCAGGGCGCGCGCGGCGCGGGCGATGTCCTGGCGGCCACCGTAGCTGGCAGCGATCGACAGGGTCAGGGTGGTGTTGTCGGCGGTGCGCTGCTCGGCCAGCTGCATGCGGCTGACCAGCCCGGCGCCGAAGCGCTCGCGTTCGCCGATGAAGCGCACGCGCACGCCACGCCGGTGCAGCTCGTCCACTTCGCGGTCGAGTGCACCGAGGAACAGCTTCATCAGCGCGTCCACTTCCTCCTGCGGCCGGCCCCAGTTCTCGCTGGAGAAGGCGAACAGGGTCAGCGCCGGAATGCCCAGTTCAAGGCAGCGCTCGATGGTGCGGTTGACCGCGCGCGCGCCGGCACGGTGGCCGATCACCCGGGGGCGACGGCGCTGCTGTGCCCAACGCCCATTGCCATCCATGATGATGGCAATGTGGCGGGGCAGGGAGGCAGGCAACGGAGGCGGGACTGAAGGCATCGACTTCAGACCGACAGCAGTTCTTTTTCCTTGTCGGCAACGACCTTGTCGACGTCCTTGATGTTGGCGTCGGTCAGCTTCTGGATGTCGTCTTCGCCGCGCTTCTTCTCGTCTTCGCTGATCGCTTTGTCCTTGACCAGCTTGGCGATTTCCTTGTTCGCGTCCTGACGGATGTTGCGGATCGCGATCTTGGCGCCTTCCCCTTCCTTCTGCACCTGCTTGACCAGCTCCTTGCGGCGCTCTTCGGTCGGCGGCGGCATGTTGATGCGGATCGCGGTGCCCAGCGTGTTCGGAGTGAACTCGGCGTTGTAGAGACCCTTTTCGATCTCCTTGATCATGCCTTTGTCGAACGGGGTGACCAGCAGCGAGTGGGCGTCGGCGTTGGAGATCGACGCGACCTGGTTCAGCGGGGTGCTGGCGTTGCCATAGGCGCTGACCGTCACGCGGTCCAGCAGGGCCGGGGTGGCACGCCCGGTCCGGATGGAGGTGAGGGTGTGCTTCAGAGCGTCAATGCTCTTGGCCATGCGCGTCTGCGCGTTGTTCTTGATGTCGTTGAGCATCGCCCGGTCCTGGATGTATCTGGAATCGGGCGATTATAGGCGAATACGGGACGCTGCCGGGCCTGAATCGGCCCGGTCGTCGCTTTGCGCTCAGGCTCAGGCCGGGTCGCGGCCCTGGACCAGGGTGCCGATGTTCGCGCCGTTGAGGATCTTCAGCAGTTCGCCCGGCTGGCCCATGTCGAACACGCGCATCGGCAGGTCGCTGTCGCGGGCCAGAGCGAAGGCCGCTGTGTCCATCACTTCAGGTCGGTCGCCCAGTAGGCCTCGATCTGCTTGACCAGTTCAGCCGGCAGCGGCACGTAGTGCAGCTCGTTGGCCTGGGCCTGGCCGTTCTCGAAGGCCCACTTGAAGAAGGCCAGGGTGTCCTGGTTG
>NZ_JBHHMJ010000309.1:0-1759 GCF_042136455.1 Stenotrophomonas sp. 3diitr2024 | reverse complement strand
CCGGCACTACCCCGTGACCAAGCCGCTGCCTCAGCGCAGCTGGCTTTCGGCGAATTCCCAGTTGACCATCTGCCAGAAGGCATCCAGGTAACGCGCGCGATCATTCTGGTAATCGGTGTAGTAGGCGTGCTCCCAGACATCGCAGCACAGCAGCGGGGTGCTTTCGCCGGTCAGTGGCGTGCCGGCGTTGCGGGTGGCCTGGATGCCGAGCTGGCCACCGGGGTGCTGCACCAGCCACACCCAGCCCGAGCCGAACAGGCCCAGCGCGGTGCGGTTGAATTCCTCGCGCAGGCGCTGCGCATCACCGAACTGGCGCTTGACCAGCTCGCCCAGCCGGCCCTGCGGCTCGCCGCCGCCGCGCGGGCGCAGGCACTGCCAATAGAAGCCGTGGTTCCAGGCCTGGGCGGCCGCATCGAACAGCGTGCCCTGGGCATGGCGCACGATCTCTTCCAGTGACGCCTCCTCCCACTCGGTGCCGAGAGTGCCGGCGTTGACCGCGTCAACGTAGGCGCGGTGGTGGTGGCCGTGATGCAACTCAACGGTCTGCGCGGACAGGTGGGGCTGCAGGGAGCCGGGGAGGTAGGGCAGGGCAGGCAATTCGACGGGCATGGACAGGTTCGTGGCCAGGGGACGGCGGTAGCCTGTTCCATCCGCTTACAATGGCGGCTACCGTGGGCAGTCTAGCCGACCATCACGGTCGGTTTGTCCGGCGAAGCAAGGAGTGTGGTTGTGGCGGTAATGCAGCAAATCCAGGCCGAGGTCGATCGTTACCCGCTCGTGCTGTTCATGAAGGGCACCCCGCAATACCCGATGTGCGGCTTTTCCAGCCGCGCCGTGCAGGCGTTGATGGCAGCCGGCGCCGTCACCCTGCGCACTGTCAACGTGCTCGAAGAGCCGGAGATCCGCGCCAACCTGCCGCGCTTTTCCAATCTGCCGACCTTCCCGCAGCTGTTCATCAATGGTGAGTTGATCGGCGGCTGCGACATCGTCATGGAACTGTTTGAATCCGGCGAGCTCAAGCGCATCGTCGAAGAGGCGACCCAGGGATGAGTGCCTGGCCGTCGACGTCACCGACTGACGGGGCGATCGATGGCCGCCCGTTGCAGGATCGCGTCGTACTGGTCGCCGGCGCCGGGGGAGGGCTGGGCAGTGCCGCGGCGGTCGCCGCAGCCGCAGCCGGTGCCACCGTGGTCCTGCTGGGACGCAAGCCGCGCCGGCTGGACCGGGTCTATGCCCAGGTCCAGGCGGTCGGTCCGGAACCGCTTCTGTACCCGCTGGACCTGGAAGGCGCCAGCCCCGATGACTATGCCGAACTGGCCCAGGCCCTGCAGCGCGAGCTGGGGCGACTGGATGGACTGCTGGTCTGCGCCGCGCATTTCCCCGGGCTGACTCCGTTTGAACTGGCTGACCCGGCCAGTTTCGCCCGTGCGGTCCATGTCAGCCTGACCGCACCGGCCTGGCTGGCCCAGGCCTGCCTGCCGCTGCTGCGGCAACGCGAGGATGCCGCCATGGTGTTCGCGGTCGATGCTCCCGAACGGGTCGGACAGGCCTATTGGGGGGGGTATGGCGTGGCCCAGCACGGCCTGCGTGGCCTGATCGCCAGCCTGCACGATGAACTGGGCCGCAGTCCCGTCCGGGTCAGCGGCCTGTACCCAGGCCCCCTGCGCACGGCGCTTCGGGCCCGCGCCTATTCCGTGGACCAGGACCCGGCTGCGCAAGGCCCGGAAGCCGCGGCGGCCGCCGCGGTGACCCTGCTGTC
>NZ_JBHHMJ010000306.1:0-2212 GCF_042136455.1 Stenotrophomonas sp. 3diitr2024 | reverse complement strand
GCCGGCCGCTGGCCGGCAACCACGGGATCTTCAGGTGATTGCAGTTGCCGGCCGGCGGCCGGCACTACCGCATGGCAGTCACCCCGGTACCGGGCAGTTGCTGGCCTCCAGCACGCCCTGCAACCGTTCGCGTTCCCCGCGGGCCTTGTCGCGGTTCTCCGGCGAGGCGAACCGCTCGCGGCCACGTGCGTCGCGGAAGCGTTGCTGCCAGCTGCTGCAGCGCTGCGCTTCCGGCAGTTCCTCGCAGCGGTCGCGCACCACTTCGCAGCCTGCAGCATTGACCGGTGTGGCGCCGCCCAGGCCCTGCACGGTCATCAGTTCGCAGCGGCCGGGGGCAGCTTCGTATTCGTGCAGGTAGCCACCGCCCTGGCTGTCGGTGCACTGGAAGATGGGCGGCAGCGGCGGCTTCGGCGGCGCATTGCTGTCCGGCGCGGCATCAGCCTGGCGTGGCAGCGATGCACTGTCGAGTATCAGATCGCCGCCTTCGCGTTCGACCATGCCGGCTTCCATGATCGTGCGTCCTTCGCCGGGGCGGCGGGGGCTGGGCGCGGAAGCCGGCGGCATACCCGCCGCCGCCGGTTCGGGTGGCGACGGCACAGGGGTCGGCGTGGGCGACGCACTGGCAGCGGCCGGAATCCGCACCACCTGCTGCTTGCTGCCGGCAGGGCAGGGCGTACGTTGCAGGGTGGGCACATCGCTGTTGCTGGAGGTGCAGCGGTAGATCACCCCGTCGTCGGCCACTGCGTTGCCGGCGAACAGGCCCAGGGCCAGCCAGATCAGGTTCTTCATGCGCACAGCGTACATGCCACGGCAGGTGCTGCGCTCAGCGGTCGCAGTCCCGCGACAGGCGTGCGTCGATGCCACGCTGTTCGTTGCTGATGGCAGTACGCTCGCTCTGCAGCGCACTGTTGTAGCGGCGGTCCAGTTCCCAGCGGCGGTCGCGCAGGCGCGCGCAGACTTCCTGCGGCGGCAGCGCATGGCAGCTGTCGCGGACCAGCACGCTGCCGGCCGGAACCTGCACACCGACACCCACCGCGGGCGGCCGGTAGCCGGTTCCTTCACCGATGGGGGTGCCGACCGGCGTGCCGAAGGCCGGGCGTGGGCCGGGATGGACCGGGCCGTGGTGCCCGTGCGGAAGCCAGACGCTGGTCCACAACGGTACCCAGCGCGGATTGCCCTCGTTGTTGTCGCTGGTATAGCGGCGACCGTCGTCGCTCACGCATTCGTACAACGGCTGTGGCGGCTGGATGTAGACGTGGCGGACTTCGCGATCGCGCATCACCGGAACCTCGTCGGGAGGCGCGGGCGTCGCATCGCTGCGCACCACCCGTGGCGTCGGGTCGCGCGGGCGCTGCAGGTCGCGCACTTCCTGCCGGCCGCTGCTGCAGGGCCTGTCCTGCAGGGCCACGGCGCCATTGCTGGCGACGCAGCGATAGACGCGCACGTCCTCTGCGGCCGGTGCGGTCCATGGCAGCAGCAGGCACAGGCCCAAGGCGGTGCGCAGCAGGTTCATGGCGGCAGGGTGCGTGATTGTGCGTGGCAGTGCAATCGTCCGCTCAGGAGCGCAGCACGTTGCCGCTGAGCGCGTCGCGGATCGGGGTCGGTTGGGCCAGGCCACCGGTCTCGCCATCGAGCAGGCCATCGAGCAGGCGCAGCAGGCGCGGATCCAGCTCGGCGCGACTGCGTGCCGGCGGTTCACCTGCCAGGTTGGCGCTGGTGGAGACCAGCGGCCCGCCCCAGGCGCGGCACAGGGCGGCGACCAGTGGGTGGGCGCTGATGCGTACGGCGATGCCGCTGTGTTCACCGGTGACCCACGGTTGGGCGCGCGGACCGGCCGGCAGGATCCAGGTGTTGGCGCCCGGCCAGCTGGCCAGCACCGCGCGCTGGCGGGCGTCGGGCAGCGCCTGCAGGCGGACCCAGCCCTCCAGCTGCGACAGTTCGGCGGCGACCAGGATCATGCCCTTCTCGATCGGGCGCTGTTTCAGCCGCAGCACCGCGTGCACCGCGGCTTCATGTGACGGATCGCAGCCCAGGCCCCAGACCGCTTCGGTCGGATAGGCGATCACGCCACCGGCGCGGAGCGTGGCGACAGCAGAGTTCAGGGCGAGGTGACCGGCGTGGCCAGGCGTTGGCGGGTGGCGGCTTCCAGCGAGGTCAGGCCAGCACGCTGGCCCAGCTGAAGGGCCTGTTCGGGGCTGGCATGTTCGTAGCG
>NZ_JBHHMJ010000302.1:0-10846 GCF_042136455.1 Stenotrophomonas sp. 3diitr2024 | reverse complement strand
ACGGGGGGGCCGTTCTGTATCCGGGGCCGCTGGCCGCCGATGGCTGCCAGCAATCAGTCCATCAACGCGCGTGGCCGTAGCGGGCGACTTCGGCGGCGACACCGTTCATGTGCTGCACTTCGTCGCGCTGGCCGGGGTTGATGGCGCGGTTGCCATCGTCCACGAAGCGCAACGGCGTCGGGTACAGCGGCAGCTTGTTGCCGGCGCCGATGACCGGAACGCCCTGCATGCCATTGACCTTCATGCCCAGTGCCTTGCCCATTTCCTCACGAAGCATGTCGGTGGAGCAGAGCAGGTTCATTGCCACCGCAAACTGCTTGCGCGGCTTGGAGTGGTGGACGCCGTTGCAGCCGGTGGCCACACCACCGAAGTACACGCCGTCCGCCCCGCTGTCGCTGATCACCTGCGGTGCATGATTGGCAATCCACTCGGGGATGGCATAGGTCGGCAGGTAGTACGGCACGGTGATATCACGCACTGCCGCTTCACGGAAGCGGAACGTCGCTCCCGAGTTGTCGAGCGCCTGGTTGGTCTTCGCCAGGCTTTCGCGCATCAACTCCAAGGCCATGTCCTTCGAACCGATCTCGCCGAGCTGGCCGGAAACGGCAAACACCACGTCGACAGTGGTCGTTTCACGAATCCACTTGTAGTCCCTGAGGCGATAGGAGACCTGCTCACCCGGCAGTACCTTGTCCGACAGGCCGGGCCCGATGACCGTGGTCGTCCTAGGTGCCGGGTAAGGATGGGTGCCGGTGACATTCTCCACAACCAGTCGCGTCAGGCGCTGGAACGCATCGGGCAGTGTGACCGTGCCGCCGCCCGTGGTCACCCAGGTGAGCAGTGCGGCTGCGTTGTCGACCTTGCCACCACGAGACTTGTCAACGTCGACGCGCGACACCGGATAGCGAAGTGCGTGCCAATGGCCGGAACCGGAGCCGCCGTCGTCGACGTACATGAACTCGAACTCTTCGCCGGGGTTGGTCCAGACGTGGGCCTCGCGGTCAAAGATGTTGTCATCCTTGATCTTCAGTCCCCAGCTCGGATCGATCACTTTCGAATCAGCGACCTTGAACATGCGGCGATCACGGTCCGACGGGCTATCGGGGAAATTCAGATAGTAGCCCCGGAAGTTCTCGTTGGTGGCCGTGACCAGTGTGCGTGCCGTACTCGTCTTTCGCGATGCGTCATTCGGAAGTACGGGGCGATAGGTTGCATGATTCAGTTTCCACACGCGGAAGAAGGGATCAAAGACGTAGTGGTGCACGTCACCCGACTCGATCCGCAGGTTCGAGCGCGGGAACTGCGTATCGGCTGCGATGACCGAGCTCGGCCACGTTGCCGTGTGCCGAATGGTAACCGTGTCATAGGAGTGTGCGCCGTCGGGCAGGCCCACCTGGCCGACATGCTGCCCATCACGGAGATTGAGTACCGTTGCGAGCTTGCGTCCGTTTGAAGGAATGCGCCAGCGCGCTTCGTTCGGGCCATTGATCTCGCGCAGGTGCTTCGGGGACAGGCGCCAGGCCATGCTCATCCTGTTGCTGACGGCCAGGTTCTGGCCGGCGGGCAACATCACCTTTCTGACCTCTGAGGGCAGATGGGTGAATACACCGTCGACCTCCAGATGGCGGGGCGATGTCGCCAGGTTGGCCAGATAGATGGAACGCTCGGACAACGACAGCGAGGTGGGCAGCCGCACCCGGTCCTGCCAGTCATCATTGCGTAGCGTGAAGTACAGATTCGTATAGTTGCCCGGCAGCAGCTCGCGGTAGGCGTTTGATGCCGGGCTCAGGAAGCCGATATGGGCCTTTGCCGCTGCGGTTTGCTGAGAAGTGGCTGCGTCTTGGGCAAGACTGGCCCAGGACGGCAGTAGTGCCGCCAACGCAACGCTGAGGTGCTTGAAGTTCATGTGTCCTCTCTCTCTGAAGGGTGGAGCGCAATCAGCCGCGGAACGGCGAGTACGCTGCTGCATGGTCGGTGCAGTACCGGACGGGAGCTATCGGACGTTGTCGGTAAACGATGCGAGCGGCCTTCGATGTGTTGGATTTTTTACAGAGTCACCTCGAGCAGATGGAAACCTCCGCGACGTTGTTCGCGTGTGCCAAGCGGTCACGGCTGCCCGCAAAAGTGCGGCTTCCGTCATCCACGATGTAGTTGGTATCGGACCCAACGCGATTGTTTCCCCGCACATCCAGGGAGCGAAGGAACAATCAGCCTTGGGCGTAGGCCGGTTCTGGAGGGCTGTGGCCGCCGTCGCCCAGGCGTTCTACTTGGTGGCGTGCAGAGGAGGGCATCGCTTGGGAATCGGAAGTCAGACAGGCAGCATTGGAATCGGCAACCTCAGTTGCGTTGGAGCAGTGGCGAGGTATGCTCTATCCACACTTCCAGGGCCCCACGCCTGATGAGCGACACCCCCCGCATCGCTTTCCTGGCCAGCACCGCCGAACCTGCACAGATGGCCCGCGCGGCGATGATCTCGCGTTATGGCGATCACGCGCCCGAGCAGGCCGACGTGCTGTGCCCGCTGGGTGGCGACGGTTTCATGCTGCAGACCCTGCACCGGCACGGGCACCTGGGCAAGCCGGTGTTCGGCATGAAGCTGGGCACCGTTGGCTTCCTGATGAACCAGTACCGCGGCGACGATGACGTGCAGGCCCGCATTGCGCGTGCCGAACCGGCCAACCTGCGCCCACTGGAAATGGTGGCGCTGACGGAGTCGGGGACCAGCACCGGCTCGCTGGCGTACAACGATGTCTCGCTCCTTCGCCAGACCCGGCAGGCGGCCCATATCGGCATCGACCTCAACGGCCAGGAGCGGGTGGCCGAGCTGATCGGTGACGGCGTGCTGGTGGCCACCCCGGCCGGCAGTACCGCCTACAATTATTCCGCGCACGGCCCGGTGTTGCCGCTGGGGTCGCATACCATCGCGCTGACGCCGCTGGCTCCGTATCGGCCGCGACGCTGGCGCGGGGCGATCCTCAAGGCCGACACCGAAGTGCGCTTCCGCGTGCTCGATCCCTACAAGCGTCCGGTCAGCGTCACCGCTGATTCGCACGAGACCCGCGATGTGGTCGAGGTGACCATCCGCGAGTCGAGGGACCGTCGTGTGACCCTGCTGTTCGACCCGGAGCACAACCTGGAAGACCGGATCCTGAGCGAACAGTTCGTTTTTTGAGGACAATGGGCGGCCGGCCCCGCCGACCGCTTGAAGGACCCCCACCGATGGGCGACAACTCCCCCCGTTTGCTGACCGTCGCGGTCACCTCGCGCGCGCTGTTCGACCTCGAGGAAAGCCACGCGCTGTTCGAGAGCGATGGCGTGGCGGCCTATGCCGAGTTCCAGCGCCAACATGAGGACGACATCCTCGGTCCCGGCGTGGCCTTTCCCGTAGTGCGCAAGCTGCTGGCACTGAACCAGGGCGCCAGCCCGGAGAACCCGCGGGTCGAGGTGATCCTGCTGTCGCGCAATTCGGCCGATACCGGCCTGCGTATCTTCAACTCGATTCAGCATTACGGCCTGGGCATCATCCGTGCGACGTTCACCGCTGGCGAGCCGACCTGGCCGTATGTGAAGCCGTTCGGCACCGACCTGTTCCTGTCGGCCAACCCGGAATCGGTGCGCAGTGCGCTGCGCCATGGCATCGCGGCGGCGACCATCCTGCCCAAACCACCGGGCGAGACCGCTGCGGCAGCGGCCGACCAGATCGATACCGGTCGCCCGGCCGGCCAGCTGCGCATTGCCTTCGACGGTGACGCAGTGATCTTCGGTGACGAGAGTGAGCGCATTTCGCGCGAGCAGGGCGTGGAAGCCTTTGGCCGCCACGAACGCGAACGCGCCCGCGAGCCACTCAGTGGCGGCCCCTTCCGCGGCTTCCTGTCGGCCCTGCACACGCTGCAGGAAGTGTTCCCGGCTGGCGACAGCGCGCCGATCCGTACCGCACTGGTGACCGCGCGGTCGGCCCCGGCGCACGAGCGGGTGATCCGTACCCTGCGGGAGTGGGGCGTGCGCCTGGACGAAGCACTGTTCCTCGGCGGCCGGCACAAGGGGCCGTTCCTGCAGGCCTTCGGTGCCGACATCTTCTTCGATGATTCGCAGCACAACATCGACAGCGCCCGCGAGCATGTAGCCGCCGGCCACGTACCGCACGGCGTCGCCAACGAGGGCTGAGCCCGGTAGCTGCCAACCCTGGTTGGCATCGCGGCGCAGCCGCGCCCACCAAGGTGCGCGTCTACCAGAGCGGGGTATGAGGCGGCGGCAGCGCCGGGCCATGTCCGGCGAGCGCAGCGGCATGGGGCTACGGGCTGCCCGACATCCCCAACTGCAGGTCCACCACTTTCCAGCGCAGGCCCTGCGGCTCCAGCACCACCTTCATCGGTGGCTGACCGGGGCCGCGATCCACATCGATCACGAAGCGGTCCAGCGCTTCGAAATGATGTTCGGCATTCTTCAACGGCCGCGCCGGTTCAGTTGCGCCGAAGGCGTCGCCACCCTGCAGTTCATTGCGGCCACGCTTCCACAGCACGTGGCCCTGCAGCATCGCGCCGATCCCGGTCGGGGTCACCATGGTTTCCACCGCGGCCCCCCCGAGCTGGTCGCCGAGGCCGTAGAGGAGGGCACCGAACGGGCTAGCCGCCACGTCTGGGCCGGCCTGGCGCACCAGGTAGTCATTGAGCTGCGCGCGCAGGCTGCTGCGCACGCGCGGGAAATCGAGGTAGCGCTCCAGGCGCGCAGTGTCGCGCTGCTCGATGGCCTTGGACAGGCCATTGACGGTCAGGTACGGGCCGCCGAACCACCAGGCCGCCAAGGCCAGGACCGGCAGCACAAGCAGTGCGGTGAGCTTCTTCATGCCGGACAGACTGCCGCAACGGCGGCAGTGCCGGGTGAAGACTCACTGACTGGGCGAACCACGGCCATCACCGAAGGCATCGACCAGCCGTTGGCGTTCCGCCGGCGTCAGCGCCTCCAGCCGCGTCGCCAGCACTTCGTCCAGGCTGCGGGTGCGGGTGGTGCCGAGGATGCCGCTGGCAACGCCGGGATGGCCCAGCGCATAGGCGAAGGCGGTCTGGGCCGGGCGCTGGCTGTGGATCGTGGCCACCGCGCGCCGCATCTGGCGGGCACTGCGCATCAGCTGGCGGCTGCTGGGCTTCAGCCACGCGCGCGCCAGATACCAGCCATCGGCCAGCCGTGGCAGGCGCGCACGCGCGGGCAGCAGGTGTCCTTGCGCCAGCACGGTGCCGGCCAGCACGCCGATGCCCACTGCCTGCAGCCGATCGATAAGCGGTTCTCGGTCCTGCTGCAGGGCGTTGTAGTCCAGCAGTACCACATCGAAGGCGTCCGGATGGGCGATCATCCAGCGCAGGGTCGAGGCCGAGTGGGTGTTGATGCCGGTGTACCGGATCAACCCACGTTCGCGCAGGCGCTGCAGTGCCGCCAGCAGGTCGTCACTGATGTCGTGTTCGCTGGCGCCATGCAGCTGGTAGACATCAAGATGGTCCAGGCCGAGGTTGCGCAGCGACGCCTCGCAGCTGGCGGTGATGGCCGCGGGCGAGAAGTTGCGTTGCTCGGCGCCGCTGATGCCGGCCTGGCCGGTCAGCGTGCCGCCCTTGCTTGAGATCACCAGTGAATCGCGCGGGTACTGCTTCAGCAACGGGCGCAGGATGCGGCCCAGGCGCGGCTCGGCATGGAAGCCGGAATAGTTGTGACCGGTATCGAGCAGGTTCACCCCGTGGGCAAGCGCATGTTCGACCACAGCAGCCGCCTCATGCTCGGGGAAGCGGCGATGACCCCAGAAGCCGGAGCAGCCCAATCCGATCGGTGAAACGGCCAGGCTGGTGCGGCCGAGCACGCGCCGCTGGCGGGCCAGCGGAAGATTCTGCGACATCAGAATTCCAGGTCCAGCGCAGCGCACAGGTAGTCGACGAACGGGCCGAGCGCGGCCAGGTCCTTGCCCAGCGTGGACAGCAGGCGTGGGCCGGTCATCGTGGCGTCGTCCAGCGAGCGCCACATCACCCAGTTGCGGTGCTTGAGGTCGTCGATGAACTCGAAGTCGGCCGGGAAGCCACGAGGGGGGCGCACCAGCTTCTCGCTCTCCTCGAAATCGAAGCGCTTGCGCAGGGCCGGCGCGTGCGCGGCGGCCTTCCAGCTGCCCGGGTTGTCGAGGATGAAATGGCGCACGCGGCGCTGGGTTTCCGGTTCCGGATGCCACAGGCCGGCGCCGACGAAGCTCTCGCCGGGTTGCAGGTGCACATAGAAGGACGGCGCGGCCACCTCTCGGCGGCGCTCATGGAACAGGCGCGCACCCTGCCACGTCTTGTACGGTGACTTGTCGTTGGAAAAGCGCGCGTCACGGTGGATGCGGAACAGCGAGCCACCGACGCCGCGGGTATCGGCGCGGAAGTGCTCGCTGACCTCGGCCAGTGCCGGCTGCAGGTCGCCCAGCAGGCGCAGGAACGGCTGCCGGACGTGGTCTTCATACTGCTGGCGGTGGTCGTTGAACCAGGTCTTGTCGTTGTGCCGCGCCAGGCTGCGCAGGAACTTGAAACTGGCGTCCGAGAAATAGGTGCTCACAGCGTCTCCTGCAGGTGCTGGCCCCAGTCGCGCAACGATTGCAGCAGGGCCTGGCGCCGCGCGTCGCCGGGCGCTTCGGCGGCCAGTGCATCAAGCTGTTGCCGGTACTGGGGCAGGTTGAGTTCGCCCAGGCCGCCGTCGCCGAGCAGGCGCTGGCGGCGGTAATCCTGCCAACGCTGGTGTTCAGCCGGCGCGAGGCTGCCGGGATGGTTGCGTGCGCGGTAGCGGAACAGCAGCTCTGGAAGGCGCGGGTCGCGGAAGCGGCCTTCCAGCGCGGCCAGCTGCTCCGGCGCGGTGGTGCGTGCCAGCGCGAGCAGCGGCTTGTCGCCGTTGCCGAGGAATCCGTCGTACAGCGAGGCATCGACATCGGCCACGGTCGCGACGCGGGGCTGGTTGTAGACCTGGCGTGCCTTCTCGGCCAGCTGTGGAGCGAACGCGCGCAGCCGTTCCACCTTGGCCTCGATCGCGGCCACGTCCAGGCCGAGGCGCGCATGGTCGTCGGCGCGCAGGTGGTTCCATGCGATCAGTGCCGGCACCTTGTTCAGGTGTACTTCCTTCAGCGGCACGCGTGTCACGCCTTCGGGCAGCTCGCTGGCCCGCATGTACAGGCGCTGTGCGATCACCTCGGCCGGCAGCTCCAGCAGGTCGTCGATCTCGCCTTCCAGGTCGAACACGATCACCCGGTTGTTGATGGTCGGGTGTACGGCCAAGGGCAGAACCGGTGCGGCGCAAAGGCGGCTGGCAGGGTAGCGCATGGAAATGTGCAGGACCGGCTTCATCGCGGCCACGTCCAGCAGGCCGCCGACGAAGCGCTTGTCGCGCAGCTTCAGTGCGTACTCCCACAGGCGCGGCTGCGACTGCTTGAACAGCCGAGCCATGCCGATGGTGGCGCGCACGTCTGACAGCGCTTCGTGCGCATCGCCTTCGCGCACGTTGTTGGCCTCGGCCAGGTGCTCGAGCTTGAACGAGGTGGCGCCGTCTTCGCGCAGCGGCCACCGGATGCCGTCCGGGCGCATCGCGCGCATCAGCCGCAGCATGTCCAGCAGGTCCCAGCGTGAATTGCCATTGCGCCACTCGCGCTCGTAGGGATCGTGGAAGTTGCGGAACAACCCGTAGCGGACGAACTCATCGTCGAAGCGCAGGGTGTTGTAGCCAAGTGCGCAGGTGCCAGGGCGCGACAGCTGCTCGTTGATGCGGTCGAAGGCTTCGGCCTCGCTGATGCCCTCGGCCAGGGCCTGCTGCGGGGTGATGCCGGTGACCAGGGTGGCCATCGGCGAGGGCAGCAGGTCGTCTGCCGGGCGCACGAAGAAGCTGACCGGCGTGTCGATCTCGTTGAGGTCGGCATCGGTGCGGATCGCGGCGAACTGCGAGATGCGCGTGCGCCGCGGGTCCTGGCCGAAGGTTTCCAGGTCGTAGAACAGGAAGCTGTCTGCCATCAGTGCGCGCCCTCCAGGACCGGCAACTGCGCGTGGACCTGCGTTTCCAGTGCGGCCCAGTCGATGTTGTCCAGTGAATCGTGACCGGCGGTGGCTGCAACCAGCAGGTCGCGCTGCAGTTCGGTGCGGCGCAGCGCCTCGGCGTAGGGCGTGTGCAGGAAGGTGACCATCGTGTAATGCGGCACGAAGCGGGTCGGCCAGCGCCGCTGCAGTTCCTGCTCCAGCTCGCGTTGCAGTAGGAATGCAGGGTCGGCCACGCGGTCGCGCATCTCCAGGTAGTTCTCAAGCGCCATCTGCTGGATGGCACGTGCATTCGGTTTGCGCTCGGCTTCGAACGCGGCGAACGCGCTTTCCAGGTCATCGGCCTGCATCAGCTGGCGGGCCAGTGCAACGCAGTCCTCGAATGCGCAGTTCATGCCCTGGCCGTGGAACGGCACCATCGCATGCGCGGCGTCACCGATCAGCACGGCGCGGCCCTGCTGATGCCAGCGTTCCAGGGTGAGCGTGCCGAGCAGGCCCGGCGGGTGTTGTTCCCAGTCCTTGCGCAGGTTGGGAATCAGCGGCAGGGTGTCGGCGAACTCGCGCGCGAACAGCGCCTCGGCCTGCGCGCCGGTGTTGACCGTGGCAAAGCTGGGATCGCCCTGGTTGGGCAGGAACAGGGTGACCGTGAAAGTGCCTTCGTGGTTGGGCAACGCGATGCACATGTAGTGGCCGCGCGGCCAGATGTGCAGCGCATTGCGCTCGATGCGGAAGCCGCCGTCGGCGGCCGGCGGGATCTCCAGTTCCTTGTACGAATGGTCAAGGAAGGCGATGTCCTCGCCCAGCGGCGCACGACGGTTCATCGCCGCGCGCAGTGCCGAGCCCGCGCCGTCGGCACCGATCAGGGTGTCAAAGCGGATGTCGTGCGGGCTGTCGTCACGGTCATCGATGAAACGCGCGTAGCCCGCATCGAAATCCACGGTATGCAGGCGGCGATGGAAGTGCACGGTGGCACCGGCCTGTTCGGCCAGTTCCAGCAGCGTGGTGTTCAGATCGCTGCGATGGATCGACCAGATCACCTCGCTGTCGTCGCGGCCATAGCGCTGCAGCTGCGGTTCGCCGTCGCGTGGATGCACCATGCGCCCGCGCATCATCACCGCGCGCGCCATCACCTCGTCTTCCACGCCGGCCTGGCGCAGTGCATTGCGCCCGCGCTCGGCCAACGCCAGGTTGATCGAACGACCGCTCTCGTAGTCGGCAATGCGGGGATCGCCACGGCGTTCGTACAGGGTGATGCGCCAGCCTTGCCGTGACAGCAGGATGGCCAGCAGGGACCCGGCAAGGCCGGCACCGATAATGCTCAACGAGCGGGAGGCGTGTGCGATCAACGAACTGTCCAGCAGCAGGGGAGGGGTCGGCTTACAGGCCGGCCCAGGCTTCCACTTCCTCGACGAAATGGTGCACGTCCAGGTAGCGGTTGTAGAGCGGGGTGGGCGAGATGCGGATCACGTCAGGCTCGCGCCAGTCGCCGAGCACGCCGATGCCGCGCAGGTGCTCGAACAGTGCACGGCCACGCTCGCGGCCACCGATCACGCGCAGCGACAACTGGCAGCCGCGGCGCTGCGGATCGGCCGGGGTAATGATGTCCAGCACCTGCGGCAGGCGTGCGCGGACCAGTGCTTCGAGCAGGCCGGTCAGCGCCAGCGATTTGCTGCGCAGCGCCTCCATGCCGGCACGCTCGAACAGGTCCAGCGAGGCACGCAGTGGTGCCAGGCCGAGGATCGGCGGATTGCTCAACTGCCAGCCTTCGGCACCGATGGCGGGGGTGAACTGGGGCGCCATCTGGAAGCGGGTCGATTCCTCATGGCCCCACCAGCCGGCAAAGCGCGGCAGGGTGGTGTCGCGATGGTGGCGCTCGTGCACGAACGCGCCGGCCACCGCGCCCGGGCCGCTGTTGAGGTATTTGTAGTGGCACCACACGGCGAAATCGGGCGCCACCTCATGCAGGCGCAGCGGCAGGTTGCCAACCGAGTGCGCCAGGTCGAAGCCGATGCGTGCGCCCTGCAGGCGTGCGGCGCGCGTGATCGCATCGAGGTCGAAGGCCTGGCCGGTGCGGTACTGCACGCCGGGCCACAGCACCAGTGCCAGGCGCGGGCCGTGCTCGGCGATGGCGCGTTCGATCGCGGCCAGCGAAATCGTGCCGTTGGCTTCGTCCGGCTGCACTTCCACCAGACACTCGGCCGGGTCGAAACCATGGAAGCGGATCTGAGCTTCCACCGCGTGGCGGTCGGTCGGGAATGCGCCGGCTTCCATCAGGATCACCGGACGCTGCGTGGTCGGCCGGTAGAAGCTGACCATCATCAGGTGCAGGTTCACGCTCAGCGTGTTCATCGCTACCACCTCGCTGGGCAGTGCGCCGACCACGCGGGCCAGCTGCGCGCTCACCAGGCGGTGGTAGGACAGCCACTGCGTCGGGCCGGTGAAGTGGCCTTCCACCGCCAGTTCGCCCCATTGTTTCATCACTTCCTGCACCGCTGCCTGCGCACCGCGCGGCTGCAGGCCCAGCGAGTTGCCGACGAAGTAGGTCTGCTCGCCGCCGCCATGGCGCGGAATCAGGAATTCGCCACGCAGCGGGCGCAGCGGATCGGCGGCGTCCAGGGCGATGGCGTGGGTGCGGCTGAGCAGGTCGGACATGGTCGGGCAACAGGCTGCAACGGGACCGCCAGTGTAGCGCCTGGCGGCGTGCCTGCCGCCGAACCTGTAGAGCCGAGCCCATGCTCGGCTGCTCTTCGCGCGAAGGCCAGAAGCAGCCGAGCGTGGGGTCGGCGCTACAGGCAGGTCAGGCGCCATGGGCCTCGCGACGCTGG
>NZ_JBHHMJ010000290.1:0-3302 GCF_042136455.1 Stenotrophomonas sp. 3diitr2024 | reverse complement strand
AGAGAGCATAGTAGCTTCCTCTTGACTTACTTTTACGAAGTGTGCATGTTTTATAAAGGTTAGACAATCTTGAGAGAATTGTTCTGTATTTGTAATGAGTGCACTTCGATAATTTGGATCAAAAGAAATAAAATGCCCTTTATCTTTCGCATATTGTAACAACTGAAAATACGTTTCTTTTAATGGGCTTGATAGTAAAGCTGTCGCTGAACCGAAATGTATTAAATCATTCGTTTGTATTTTTGATAAATCAATGCTATTGAATTGATATTCACCATCTGCACCACGCATAAAAGTAAAATCACGTTCGCCATCTTGATCGATGGATACGAATGCAAGTGTTGTTTGTTTATCTTTTATGAGCATGGATGTATCGACTTGCGCACGCTGTAAAGTTTGTTCAAGAAACTCACCAAATGGGTCGTTTCCTACTTGCCCCATAAATGTAGCGTGTCCACCTAATTTTGTAATCGCAGCAGCAACGTTAGCGGGTGCTCCACCAGCTTTTTTTTCGAAATCTGAACCGTTTACTAAAGAAACATTAGTATTTCGGCACACAAAATCAATTAATAGTTCACCTATACAAAAGACATTTCTCATACAATCCCTCTTTTCAGCTTATATTGTGTGATGGTAAAGTTTAATTTTGCATCTGAAAAGATTGCGATATGATGTTTCATGTCTTTTCGAGGAAAAACTCGGGACGTAAAGACTGTTGAACCATCGTATAAGAAAATTTCCACGATGCTTTTATCTACAAATATTTGTAGTTCTATCGTATCTTGAATATCTATTTTTTTACAGCGTTCAAATCCATATTCTCCGCCAAATTGATGGTAGAAGTTGCCCCTGTCTATAGAAATAGTACCTTGTTCCCGATTAAATGTAATGGGGAAACATTCCTCCTCATTGTGGAAGAGAGAAAGACCAAAACGTTTTGCATCTTCTGTTTTAAGTGTAACAATTAATTCATAGGAGTCTTCATCATCAAGCGTTGATAATACATTTAATCCAGCTGTTATATCTCCTGAAATGTCTTTTTTTGTTGTTCGTAGTTTTGTTAATTCTGAAACTGGTTTTTGTTTTAAGATGTTATCTTCTAATGTTAATTCACGTGGAAGTGTTAGGCAATGAGCCCACATATAATCATCAGAAGGATATGTGATTTCACTTGATCCTGCCGCAAGCCATGCGCGCCAAACGGGAGGCCCGCAGGACACCGACTTGGAGCGCGGCTGGAGCGGGTCGTATAGTCAGGTATCGCACAGCAATGGAACGCCGATGAACGCTACCCCGCAAGGCCGCGCTGCTCGGGTAGACAGGGTGGGAAGTCCGGGCAACGGACAATACCCACTGCGCAACCTGTCGCATTTGCCCGGATGTGGCGCCGTCGTTCGTGATGAGACCGCATGTTCCAAGGATCAATCCTGCAGCGACATGGACCGCTCATGCTGAAATCCGTCCCCAGCCTTGCTCATGTTGCGTTGATCGCCCTGATCACACTGGTTGTCGCAGGCTGCAACAAGGAACGCTCGTTCCCCGTCTATCGCGAGAATCCTGCGCCAAGGGATGCGCTGCCGATTGTGATTCGGGTCCACGATGCACCCGTGGATGTCCCCGTTCCTTCGGTCTTCGTCACGTATGAGATAGACCCACTCTGTCTGCCTCCGGTCAACAATTGGGAGGGGGTGCAGTACGAGCCGAACCAGCACAGGGTTGAGGTTCAGGCACAGCGCCTCAGTGCAACTGAATTCAGCAGTGCTGTTTTCAACGACGGTATGGAAGTTGCCGACTATTACGGTCGTGGCCCCTGCACTTGGACACCCGTGCTCGTGGAAGCTTCGTTCCCCTTCATCATTGATGGTCGCCCAATTCGAGCGTCCGTCGCAGCACTATTCACGGAAATTGAGGGCGGGAGAACCTTCACTGCTTACGTAAAGCGCGCATTGCCGCCCTTGACCACAGGACAGTCGACAGAGCGGACGCCAACCGAGCCTTCAAGTTGGTACGAAAAGATGCCCCCAGAGAAGCGCGAGGAGTACTTTCCAATCGAAGTCTCCACAAGGATTGAAGGAGCATCGCAATGAATCCTAGAGAAAGCGCGGCGCTTTCGGACAATGTCTATAAGGACCCGCTTCCGCCCGTCAGTTCCGACATCACCGTCGGCGGAACAAAGTATGAGGTCCTCGCTTGTCGTGACTCTGGGAGCGGATATCAGGGCATTGTCTACCTCAACATCAATACAAAGGAAGTCATCGTCGCCCATCGCGGTACCGAGTTTGATCGTCAGCCCATGCTTGATGGCGGCATCGACGCCGCGATGGTCACCGCCAGAGTCAACGCGCAACTGACTGACGCGCTGGCGCTGACAAAGCAAGCCCTCAGGCTGGCCGAAGAAAGGGGAGCGGGGCCAGTACACGTCACCGGCCACTCCCTGGGCGGCGCGCTCGCACAGATCACTGCACACCACTACAACCTTCCCGGCGACGCGTTCAATCCCTACGGTGCCGCCGGGCTGGCATATCGCCTTCCTGAAGGCCAGCCAGCCAACGCGGCACCCTTCACCAACCATGTGATGGCAGGCGACCTGGTCAGTGCCGGCGGTCCCCATTACGGCAAGGTCGAGATGTATGCGCTGCCCAGGGAACTGGAGATCCTGCGCAACGCCGAGCACGGCCAGCGCATCGCCTCGATCGGAACACCCGGGATGAAGAGCGGCCATGTCATGTCCGCCGCGGTGGCGGTCCAGTTGGGCGACTCCCATCGAGTGGTTCATTTCCTTGATCGCATGACCGATAAGGGCCCGGTGCAATCTGTACTGGACAATCCACAGGCGCGCGTTACGGATCCTGAGGACCTGCGCCGGATTGCCGACTACCGCAGGGATGTTCATCAACTACGTGCGGGTGCGACCGTGCTTGTCGGCGGCGGGCCCGGTCTGCTGCGCGACGGTATCAATTTCCTGCGTGGTGTCGAGGAAGCCGGTGCATACGCCCGCCACGAAGCTGAAGCCGAGCAGCGGGCCCGCAATGCGCTCAGGCCTGGCGATAAACTGATCCAGGATGCAACCGACAAGGGCTCGCCCTCTCTCAGCAATCCCGCTTTCTCTCCCAGGACCCCTTTGCAGGAGAGCATTGAATCAACCTTGGACAGGGCAGGCCTGGATCCCAGGAAGGAAGGCCATCCAGACCATGCGCTCTACCGGCAGATTCGCGAGGGTGTATCCGCCGTGGATGCCAGGCACGGGCGCAGCTTCGATGAAACCAGTGAGCGCGTGACGGCCGGCCTGCTTGCGGCGGCCA
>NZ_JBHHMJ010000279.1:0-10372 GCF_042136455.1 Stenotrophomonas sp. 3diitr2024 | reverse complement strand
CGCCATTGCGCACGGCAGTGCCGACCGCGCCGTAGAAGGTCCACGACGAGCAGTACACCGCCAGCGCCAGGCTGTAGACGACCGGCCGCAGCCACGGCCGGTCGGGGTACATCGGCCGACGGTCGCCCCACCACGCCACGCCGAACAGCAGCGCGGCATAGGCAACCGAGACCAGCAGCAGGACCCAACTGGAGACCACGCGTGTGTTTCCGTCGGAGGAACCCGCAGTGTAGGCCAGGCGCGGCCGGGTGTACGGGCTCGTTGGGGGCAACCGCCCCCACCAGTGTGGGGGCTTACGCGGTGCGGGCCACGACCGTGGGTCGTGGCCGGCTTCTTACTGGGCCGGCACGCCCATTTCCTTCAGCAGTTCCGGCGCCGGGTAGACCTTGGCCAGCAGCCAGCGCAGGTAGCGCATGTCCACGTGCACGGCACGCTTGTAGCGCGGGTCGAACCACCAGCTGGCGCTGACCGACTCCCAGTTGCTGTCAAAGTTCAGGCCGATCAGTTCGCCCTTGGCATTGAGCACCGGCGAGCCGGAGTTGCCGCCGGTGGTGTCCAGGTTGGTCAGGAAGTTGACCGTCTGGGTCTTCAGTGCCGGATCGGCGGTGCTGCCGAAGTCACCCTTGGCGATCGCTGCCAGCAGCGGCTTGGGTGCGTCGAACGGATAGGCGTTGGTGTTCTTCTCGACGATGCCGGCCACGGTGGTCACCGGCGAGTAGGTCACGCCATCGCGCGGGTGCAGCGCCTCGACCTTGCCGTAGCTGATGCGCAGGGTGCGGTTGGCATCCGGGTACACAGCGCGGCCCTGCTTGGCACGCCAGGCGAACAGCGCCTGCATGTAGGCCGGGCGCAGGCGCAGCTGCTCGCCCTCGCGGGTCTTGCTTTCGTTCTCGATGCGCAGCTGCGCGGCCACCAGCGGGCCGGCCACGGCGATCAGCGGATCGGCGGCCAGGGCCTTGCCTTCGCGCGCAGCCGCGAAGCGCGACAGGCGCTGCGCCTCGTCACCCAGCTGGGTGCCGGCGTACAGGGTGTCCAGTGCCTTGGCCAGCTGCTGCGGGGTACGGCCGAAGGCGGCGTCGAACTCGGCCACGCGCTGCGCGTCCGGCAGCTGCTGGTAACGGGTCAGCAGGGTGGTCAGCAGGGCCTTCTCGACCTCCGGTGCGTAGCGGCGCTGGACCTGCTTGAGCACGCCTTCGATCATCGCCTGGTCGCGCTGCTGGTAACCGCTCTCGCGCTGCGCGTCCGGTTTGGCCGATTCGATGCGCAGGCGCTCCAGCAGCAGCGCCGAGCGCAGCAACTGGCTCTGTGCGGCCATCTGGTCCAGCAGCAGGTCACGCTCGCCCACCGCCGCGCCCTGTGACACGTTGGCCAGCAGCGCCTTGATGTCGCTCTGGTACCTGCGGTCGGTGGCGGCCAGCATCGCGGTCTCGTCGGCGGCACGCTGGGCCTTGGCGTCGCTGCGCAGCAGACCTTCCAGCTCACCGGCGGCGCGCTTGCGGTTGTTCTTCAGCGACTGCAGCTGCGAAGCGTAACGGGTACGTGCCTGCGCGTCCTTGGCGGTTGCCGCCTCGATGGTGTCGATCATCTGCTGGAACACCGAAACGCGGCGCGGCAGCACGGTGTCGATCTGGCCGGCGAATTCTGCCGCGGTACGGTGGCGGTAGGTGATGCCCGGATAACCGGCCAGCATCGCGTAGTCGCCCTCCTTCGGGCCCTCCACCGACATCTGCAGGTGTGCCGGCGCCTGGTAGGGCACGTTGTCCTTGCTGTAGGCGGCCGGCTTGCCGTCCTTGCCCACATAGGCGCGCAGCAGGGTGAAGTCGCCGGTGTGGCGCGGCCACATGAAATTGTCGATCTCATCGCCATAGTTGCCGATCGCACGCGGCGGCGCGTACACCAGGCGCACGTCGCTGAGTTCCAGCTGGGCGATGCGGTAGAAGTCGGTGCCGTAGTACATGTTGGCCACCGAGCAGCGCACACTGCCATCCTTCTCGCACTCGGCCACGATCTGCTTGCTGGCGGCATCGACGGCATCGAAGTAGGCACGGCCGGTCTTGCCGCGGGCCTGCGCCAGCACCTGGTCGGTCACCTTGTCGAAGCCGACGGTGACCAGCACGCGGAAGTCCGGGTTGGCCGGGCGCTCATCGGCACGGCCGTTGGCGATGAAGCCACCGTTGATCAGGTCGTGCTCTGGGGAGCTGTTGTACTGGATCACGCCCATCGCCACGTGGTGATTGGTCAGCAGCAGGCCGTCGCTGGACACGAACGAGCCGGTGCCGCCGCCAGCGCGCACCACCGCGCTCAGCGGCGGCGCGGTGACATTGGCCAGGTCGGCCGGATTGCCCTTGAAACCTGCGGCCTGCAGCGGCTCGGCCAGCTCCGGCAGCTGCGTCGGCATCCACATGCCTTCATCGGCGTGGGCACCGGCGGCGAGGGTCAGGCCCAGGGCCAGGGCGGTGGGAAGGGCTTTGCGTGGTGACATGAGGCAATCCGGTACGACTGAACAGCCCGGGACCATAGCCGCTGGGGCCGCATGGGGCAACGGCTGATGGTTGGGGGCACCGATGCTGGCTAGAATCAGGCACGGATACTAGGGAAGGACCGATGATCGCAGGAATCGATCTGGGCACCACGCATTCGACAGGGCCATCTGCCGCCGAGGCGCTTGCCGACCGCATCGTCCGCAACGGTCAGCAACGCGATCCGGCAGACTTCGCAGCCTGGCTGCAGCAGTCCCCGGAACTGCAGCCCCCTGCGGATGCTGGCGCGGTGAACCTGGCAACCTGGCAACGGCTGATGAAGGGCACTACGCCGTTCCCGCAAGCGAACTTCGAGCAGCTGGCCGACCGCTTCCAGTGGTATGACCGGGACAGTATCCGCGAGTGCTACGACATGGCCGCCCTCGGCCACAGCATGCACCTGTGCTGGTTGCTGGTGCCAGGCAACGAGACCGCGCTCGCCCGTTACATGCGTCTTGAGAATGCGCCGGTCTCGGTGGTGCAGGCCCGCACCCGTGTCGCCCGGCTCAGTGGCCCCTGGCACCCACTGCGCGCGCGCATCCAGGCGCTGTCCGCGCGCACGCGACACGAAATGCGTGAAACGCTGCATTACCTTGTCGGCGTGCCTGTGATGGCGCACGTGGCGCTCCCACCGCCATTGCAGCGCAGGCAGGTCATGTTCTGGGCGGCCGCATGCGACGCCCTGCACCATTCCGTGCCGTCACGCAGACGCTTCACGCGGCGAACGGTCGCTTTGGCACTGCTTCTGACGTGCGCCCTGCTGGCCGCCATCGCAATCCTCCGCGGGGCATTTTCCAGCTCCCCCGGCAATGCAGACAGTGATCGTTCAAGCCTGCAGCCCCCACACGAGGCAAACCCATGAGCAACTGGATGGACCTGCTGGAGCGCGCCAAATCCACCGACCCGCAACCTTTCGCGGTGTACCTGCAGGGTCTGCGCAGCCAGTGGTCCCTGGACGAGCGCGCTGAAGCCAGTGCTAGGGTGCTGCAGGCGCTGCGCGCGCGGCAGGCGCCCATGAACCTGTCCGAAGCCGCGGCGCTTTACCAGGCCTTCGGCTGGGACGACGCGGGCTGCGGCCTGGCACCAGGCGAACTGCGCGAGCTGGCCGAACACGCCTGGCAGGACTGGCTGCAACTGCCCGCGCAGACCGATCTGCTGGCCCAGCAGATGGAGGCGCGTGGCGGACGCTGGACCAGCCACGATGACGCTGCCAGCCGCCTTCAGCAGCTGCGCGAACCGCGTTCGCACCTGCGCAACCTGATGTCCGCGCTGCCGCTGCGCGTGCCGCGCCAGGCCGTAGCGTTGATGGACGTACTGGGCTGCCAGGAGGACCGTCCTCTGCCGCCCGGCATCGATGCGGGCCAAGCCCGCTTCTGGGCCGGCGCCAGCGATGTCACCCGCCTCACCGCAGCACAGTTGTCATTGCTGCGTGCACTGCTGGCAAGCGTGGCGCTGACGTTGATGGCCTTCATCGCGTTGGCCACCACCCAGATCGCCAACACGCTGCTGCCCTACCAGTCGGAAGAGCAGCGCAGGGCGATCGTGCTGGGCACGGCAGCGCTGGCGCCACTGCTCGGCACGCTGCTGGCCATTGGCCTGCGTCATCTGTTCGTCTGGCAGAGCGCCCCTGAAGACCCGTCCGTGCCGCCTTCCCGGCTGCGTTGGCTGGCCCTGCCGGTCGCCTGCGCAGCCATCGCAGTGGTCGGTACCGCCGTCTACCTGTGGGTGCCCTCGCCTTCGCTGTGGTTGGCACCGCTGTGCTGGCTGCTGGCCTGGACCGTGCTGGCCACGGCATGGATCCGCTACCAGCTGCGCCGGGGCAAGCCCGTCCGCATGGAATTGCCAGTGTCATTCCTGATGATGCTGTCCGTGCTCAGCGTGCTGCCGGCGCTGCTGGGTGCGCTGCTGCTGTGGAGCATGGACCTGTCCGGGCACCGCCAGCGGCTGCGCCGCAGCTGAAGAAGCCGGGGGTCGGACCCTTTCAACGAAAGGGCGCCGCCCCCGACCCGGTCATTTCTCCCGCCGCCAGTTGATCGAACCACGGTTTTCCACCGTGCTCGATTCCACTTCCACATCAAACCCGCGGCGCAGCAGGTACTTCAGCGTGATCACCGAACCGGCGCCCACCAGCGACACGCCGTAACCCACGTAAAGCTTGGGCGAGATGTACTTGCCGACGCCGATCACCGAACCACCCAGCGCGCGCGACTGGCTCACGCCTGCATCATCCAGGCCCAGCTTGGCACCCAGCTGCGAGGCGAGCAGGCCACTGCCAGCCGAGAGCGCCGCCGAGGCCGCGTTGACCTGCTGCGCCTGGTCGCTGCTGGCGCCGGTCAGGCTGCGTCCCAGCACCAGATAGGCCAGTGCCTCGGACTGCGACATCGCCGGATCGGACCACACGTCGGCACGCGGTTGCTGGGCACGCCCGGTCACGTCGATGCCGGCGGTGACATCACCGATGCGGCGCTCGGCGCGGATGTTGATGCGCGGGTCGGACACCGCGTTGTAGTTCCAGTTGAGGTTGCCACGGGTGATGGTCAGGTCCTGCCCATACGCCTTGTAGCGGCCGCTCACTTCCAGGCCGCCATTGGCGGTCATTTCGCGGCCGGGCTTGGCCCAGACCTGCATCTTGCCGGTCAGCGCGCCCTTCAGGCCGAACCCGGTCATCTTCACCTTGTCGCCCAGGCTGACCGTCAGGTCCATGTCCAGCGGCGAGGTGCGCGACTCTTCCGGATCGGCCGGGTCGAGCACCACCACGTCTTCGGACACCGAGGTGCCGCGGTCCAGGCGTTCCAGATCGATGTCGGCCTCGGGCACGTGCACGGTGCCGCGCAGCTCCATCGCCGCCTTGGCCAGGGTGAAGTCGAGGTTGGGGTTGGCGACGATGCGCAGTTCGCTGGTGTTGGACAGCAGCACGTTCTCGCCATGGATCTTCAGCTGCAGCGGCTGCGCATCGCCGAACCACGACAGGCCACCGTCCACGTACAGCGTGCCCTGGCCCGAGTTGGCCTGCGCGGTGATCTTGGCCGAACCATCGGGCTGGGCCACGAAGCTGCCCTTGCCCTGGTCGAAAGTCAGGCCCAGCGCGGGGAATTCGCCCTTGAAGTTGCTCAGCTGTGCGTCACCGCCCAGCGACGGCTGGCCTCGCGTCCCGCGCAGGCTGACGTGGCCTTCGATCAGACCGGTCGGTCGCACGATGTCCGGCGAGAACAGCTCCAGCCAGTACAGCCGCGACATGTTCAGATAGAGCTCACCGTTCAGTGGTGCACTGGCTTCCCAGCCGGTCTGCATCTTGGCGTCGACGAAGCCATTGCCCTGGAAGCCCATGCCCAGATAGCCCTTGATGCTGGCCGGGGTCATGTCGAGCTTCAGCGAGAACTGGTCATAGCGCACCAGCTCGCCGCGGGTGGTATCGCCCACGGTGTTGCGGTTCTCGCCCAGGCGCACGCCGCCTTCCTTCGAGCGCACTTCCACATGGCCTTCCCAGGCCGCGCCACGCGGGCGGATCTGCGCGTCCAGGCTGACGTCGCCGCGCAGATAGATGCGGCGGCCGGACTGCGGCGGCAGCCACGGCTGCACCAGCGCCAGCGGCAGCGCGTCACTGCGCACCACCAGGCCTTCGCGCGGCCAGTTGGCCTGTGCGCACAGCGCGCCGCTGCTCGCGGCGGCCAGGCAGGCTTCGGACAGGGTGTAGGTGCTGCCGTTGATCGCGAACGCCGCCGGTGCACGCAGCGACCACGCATCACCCTTCACCGGTGCGATGCGCAGCGACGCCAGCTCGCCGCGCCACTGCGTGCCCTGCTGGCGCACGCTGCCCTGCAGCTCGATCGCCCCCATCTCGTTGCGGGTCTGCGCGGCCAGGCGCAGGTTGGACACACTGCCCTGTGCGTCGATGTTCAGCCGCTCCAGCAACATGCCCGCTTTGACCTGCTGGCCCTGCACGGCCAGCGTGCCGCTGTCGCCGCGCCACGGCAGGCGGCCCTTGATGCTCACGCTCTCGGCGCCGTAGCCGTCCCAGTTGAGGTTGTTGCCGACCAGGTCAGCGGTGATGTCCGGCGCATCGCGCGGGCCCTTCACCTGTACCTGGCCACGCAGGCCACCGTCGGCGGCCGGCAGCAGGTCGCTCAACTGCAATGGCTCGAAACGCGCATCGATGTCGAGGCGGTCGCCGACCTTGCCCGACGCGGTCACCCGGCTGCTGCCCAACGCCAGTTTCAGGTCACCTTGGCCCTGCGCGCCCTGCAGCGCGAACTTGCCCTGTGCGTCGAGATTGCGCTGGCGCAGCATGCCCTTCAGCGAGGGCAGGTCCACCGTGGCTTCCAGCGTACCGGCGGTGCCCGGTGCGGCATTGGCCGGCGGCGGCAGCTGGCGGCCCTTGGAGGCCAGGTTGCCGGACAGGCGGCCATTCCAGCCCGGCACGAAGTAGCCGGGGTCGAAGTCCTTCAGCGTGGCCTTGGCGTCCCAGTCCAGCTGCGGCGCCCACGCCACCTGGCCTTCCACCTGCAGCTGGCCACCGGGCGTCTGCGCCTGCAGCTGGTGGATCGACGCGGCCTGGTCATTGCCGCGCACATCGAAGTGCAGCTGCGCCTTCTGCTTTTCGCGTTCGACCTCGGCGCGGCCGATCGCCGCCCAGGCCTTCAGGGTACCGGCCAGGCCGAAGCGTGCTTCCTTCAGAGTGACCGGCACCGGTGCGCTGCCGGCGGTGTTCGGATCGGGCGCCGGTACATAGGTCAGGTCCCGCGCGACCACCGAGAAGTTGAGCTTCTGCTGGTTTTCCTGGCTGAAATCGGCGGTGCCCTCCAGGCGGGCTTCGCCACCGAGGCCCTTCAGCAGCAGCGGCGAGACCTTCAGTACCTGGTCCTGCAATGACACCATGGACGGTGCAAGTTCCAGTTCCTGCTCGCCCTGCTTCACCCTGCCACGCAGGTTGGCATTGCCGCCCTTGCCAGCAGCGGTGAAATCCAGCGACAACGGCGTGATCGCCGAGCTCGCCAAGGCCGGCGACAGCAACGCCAGATCCAGCTCGTCGCTGCGCACGCTGGCGTTCCACGTCGGGTCGGTGCGGCCATCGAACACCAGCATCGCGTGCAGCGGCTTCGGTGCACGCCCGGCCATCGCCACTTCCATGTGCGACAGGTCACCGCGGGCGACCAGGCCGACGGTAGCGGCTGTGCGCCCACGCGGTGCCGGCAACACCGCCGTCACCGTCACATCGGTGTCGTAGTCCTTGGCCGGGATGTAACGGCCCTGGGCAGTGAAGTTGCCCATGTCACTGTCCACCACCAGCTTGTGCGCCTGGAACTCGCCGTTGGCGATCTCGATGCCGCCGCGCACGCGGCTGATGTCGATCACCGGTTCGTTGGCCTGGCTGATGCGGAAGCCATCGATGGCGATGGCATCGGCCTGGATCGCCAGCGGCATCTCGATCTGCGGCAGGGAATCGGGCCAGGACGGCAGCTTGAACGGCTCATCGCTCTTGGCCAGGTTCAACGTCGCGTTGGTCAGCTCCAGCTTGTCCAGCAGCAGCTTGCGGCCCAGCAGCGGGCGCAGGTCCGGCTCCAGGTGCGCACGCTCGGCATGGAAATGGATGTCGTCATAGCGGAAGTCGACGTTGTACAGGGTCAGCGGTCCGGCCACCGGACCCTCCACCTTGTCCCAGGTGAAGCTGGCACCCACCGGCAGCCGCGCCACCACCTGGGCCAGCAGTACGTCACGGCCGGCCACGGTCTGCAGCAGCCAGTACACCGCCAGCAGGGCCAGCAGCACCAGGCCGATCACGCCGGCGCCGGACCATGCCCAGAAGCGGCGACGGCGATAGAAGCGCACGCGTGGCGGCGGGGTGTTCGGGGTCGGTGCGGACGCGCTCACAGGTCCGCTCCGATGTTCAGGTACAGCTGGAACTGCGAATCCGGGTTGTTCAGGCCGTGCGCCACGTCGATGCGCACCGGGCCCACCGGCGATTTCCAGCGTACGCCGAAGCCGACGCCGGTATGCAGGTCGATGGTGTTGTCGAAGGCACTGCCGGTATCGACGAACACCGCCGCACCCCAGGGGCCACCGTTGAAGTAGTGCTCGTACTCGGCCGAGCCGATCACCAGGTTCTTGGCACCCAGCGCGTACTTGTCCGGCTTCGGCGTACGCGGGCCGACCTCACGGTAGGCGTAGCCGCGGATGCTGCGGTCACCACCGGCGAAGTAGCGCAGGCTCGGCGGCATCGCCACCAGATCGCTGGTCCAGGTGGTGCCGCCCTCGCCGCGCAGGATCAGGCGATTGCTTTCACCCACCGGGATGTACCAGCGCAACACGGCGTTGGCCTGCACGAAGCTGGTATCCGAGCCGGCGCCTTCCACGCCGGCACGCACCGTCGCAGCGCCGCTGATGCCCTTGCGCGGGAACATCTCGTCGTCGACGTTGACGTAGTCGGCAACCATCTGCGGGTACACCAGCGTCGAGGTGTTGTAGACGGCGTCGGTGAATTCGGTGCCGGAGGCATAGCGCCAGCGCTCGCGCAGCGCGTTGATCGAGGCGATCGCGGTCCAGTGTTCGTTGATCTCGCCGCTGCGGCTGGCGATCAGCTTGAAGTTGCGCAGGTCGATGTAGTCGGTCTGCTCGTCATACGCGCTGGCAGCGAAGGTGTACCAGCCATCAAGCCAGTTGAAGGCCGGAATGCGGTAACTGGTAACCAGGCTCTTGCGCTTCTGCGCATAGTCCAGCTGCGTGTTCATCTTGTGGCCGCGGTTGTTCAGGAACCGCCGCTCGATGCCACCGCGCACACCCGGGCCGCTCTCGCTGCCGTAGCTCAGGCCTGCGGTGTAGATGGTGCGCTTGGCCCGGGTCAGCTTCACGTCCACCGGCACTTCGCCGTTCTCGTCGGCCTGGTCCGGGCGCGGCTGGATGTCGATCACGCTGAAGTAGTCCAGCTTGGTCAGCGACTCGCGCAGCCGGTCCAGCTTGCCCTCGTGGTAGTAGCTGCCCTGGTCCCAGTACACCAGTGGATCGAACAGCTTGTCGACGAAGTAATCCTGCTCGAAGCGCACCGGGCCCATGTTGTAGCGGCGGCCGCTGTCCCAGGTCAGGTCGATGTCGGCGGCGTTGTCGGCGCGGGTGATCTGCACCTGGCGCTGGGTGTAGTCGGCATCGAAGTAGCCGCGCTCGGCCAGGCGCCGGGTGATGGTGATCTTGCTGGCTTCGTACTGGGTGTGCTCGAAGCGCTGGCCCTTGCGGGGCTTGAAGGCGGCCAGGTCGTCCTGCAGGTACTGGTCGTACATCGCCGGGCCGGTGATGTCGATGTGCTCGCGGCGCACGGTCACCGGGGCGCCCTTGTCGACGTGGATCAGCACGCGCACGTGCTCGTCCTCACGCGGCGCCTCGACCTTGATCACCGGGTTGTAGTACCCGAACGGCTCCAGCGCCTGGCGGGTCTGCCGCTCGGCCTGCGACAGCAGGTACTCCAGGCGCGATTCGCCCTGCTCCTTGCCGATCGTGTCGTACAGCGACAGCGATTCCTGGATGTTCTCGATGATTGCGGCGTCGTCGCCCTTGTCCAATCCCTTGATGTCCACCTTGTCGATGGTGCCGCGCGCATGGACCACGGAAGTGGCGGCCAGCGACAGGACCATCAGCGGCAGGGCGTATTTCTTTGGCTGCATGCGGCACAGCATACCGACCGGAGGTGACGATGCGAAATGCATCACGTCATTGCGGATCGGTTGTTAAGTGGCGGTCAAAATACACCGCAAGGTGTCGATTGTCGCAACCGACCAATCAGGATGCCGGCATCGTCCACGATGTCGGCAATGACCCCGATAGACAACGCCGGCGATGTTCCGGTAGTGGGGGGGGGGGGGGGGGGG
>NZ_JBHHMJ010000264.1:0-13943 GCF_042136455.1 Stenotrophomonas sp. 3diitr2024 | reverse complement strand
AAGCCGGGGAATGCCCCGGCTTTTTCGTGCCTGGGGTCAGATCCGTTTTCGACGAAAACGGCTCTGACCCCTCGCTCGGGATGCATGGCACGACGACGGAGATTCAAGTCAGAGACGGGGTTTCATATCTCCTCTGCATCGGAGAGATCCTGGTATCCCACGGGAGTCAGTCCAATGAAGTCGACCAGAACTCCGTAGGGGTAGCAGATGGGTAGCCGTCCCTCTGCAAAGAGCATCGACCACCTTTCCAGCTCCCAGAACGTAATCTCTGGCTCAGAGGCCAGAGGGCCTTCCCCTGATGAAGCTTCGACTGGGAAGTGTGCGGCGAGATGATCCAATGCGTACTGTTGCAGCACTGGGAGTTTAGAGAGCTGTTCCATCACGAAGCCGACTCCAGCCATCAGCTGACCGTCTTCTGACATCTGGATCGAGAAGAAAGTGCCGTCCCCGGCAGGCAGGTGTCCTTGGGCGAACCAGCCGGTATCGCGATCCCCAACGATGTGCAGTTCGCCAAGGCCCTGAACGTGAATGGTTGAAGGAATCATCTGGTGGTTTGTGTTGGCATCAATCATTTGATTGTGATCCAAAAAACGCAAATAGCCGGGATTTCCCCGGCTATTTGCGTGCAACTGGTCAGCAATTGTCGCTTATGCCTTGTTCGTCGACTGACGCCAATCCAAGTTGGCGTCTACCCGCAAGGGCGTGTCAACCAAGGTTGACACCTACCAGGAGCGATAGTCCGGGGTCAGAGCCCGTTCCGTCGGAACGGGATCCGACCCCCGCAGCGGTCATTCCACCGACAGCCCTTCCACCTTCTGCCAGCCGCGCGGCAGCAGGTGGCCGCGTGTGGCGCGGGCGCCGAGGTAGGCGTCGAGCTCGTTGAACTTCAGCCCCATCGTGCGCTGGCCGGCGCGGACCTGCAGGGTCTGCCCCGGGCTGATCGCCACGATGGCGACCACGCGTTCGGTGGCGAGCTTGGCCTTCGGGATCTCGATGATCTTGTTGCCCTTGCCCTTGTCCAGTTCCGGCAGGTCGTTGGCGGCGATCGCCAGCAGGTTGCCGGAGCTGGTCACTGCCACGATGCGGTCGGTGGCGACGTTGGCCACTGCCGACGGGGTCAGCACCGACGAACCTGCAGACAGGTTCAGCATCGCCTTGCCGGCCTTGTTGCGGCCGATCAGGTTCTCGAAGCGGGTGACGAAGCCATAACCGTGGCTGGAGGCCAGCACGAAGCGGGTGTCCGGCTCGGCGCTGGCCAGGGTCACGAAGCTGGTGCCCGGTGCCGGCGAGAAGCGGCCGGTCAGCGGTTCACCATTGCCGCGCGCGGAGGGCAGGGTGTGCACCGGCGTCGAGTAGGCGCGGCCCTCGCTGTCGAGGAACGCGACCTGCTGGGTGCTGCGTGCGCGCACCGCGCCCTGCAGTCCGTCGCCTTCACGGTAGGACAGGGCAGATGCATCGACGTCGTGGCCCTTGGCGGCACGGATCCAGCCCTTCTCCGACAGCACCACGGTCATCGGCTCGCTCGGCACCAGCTCGGTCTCGTCGATGGCCTGCGCCGCCTGGCGCTGCACCAGCGGCGAACGGCGTGCGTCGCCGAACTTCCTGGCGTCGGCGGTCAGTTCATCGCGGATCAGCTTCTTCAGCTTGGCTTTGCTGTCGAGGATGCCGAGGATCTTCTCGCGCTCCTTGGCCAGCTCTTCCTGCTCGCCGCGGATCTTCATCTCTTCCAGGCGGGCCAGCTGCTTCAGCTTGGTTTCCAGGATGTACTCGGCCTGTTCCTCGGACAGGCCGAAGCGCGCGATCAGCGCCGCCTTCGGTTCGTCCTCGGTACGGATGATGTGGATCACCTCGTCCAGGTTGAGGAAGGCGACCAGCAGGCCTTCCAGCAGGTGCAGGCGGCGCTCGACCTTCTGCAGGCGGTGCTGCAGGCGGCGGGTGACGGTGTTGCTGCGGAAGGTCAGCCATTCGCTGAGCAGCATCTTCAGGTTCTTCACCTGAGGACGGCCGTCCAGCCCGATCACGTTGAGGTTGACGCGGTAGCTGCGCTCCAGGTCCGTGGTGGCGAACAGGTGGCCCATCAGCTGGTCGGCGTCGACGCGGTTCGAACGCGGCACCAGCACCACGCGCACCGGGTTGGCGTGGTCGGATTCATCGCGGATGTCTTCCAGCCACGGCAGCTTCTTGGCGCGCATCTGTGCAGCGATCTGCTCGATCACCTTCGACGGCGACACCTGGAACGGCAGCGCCGTGATCACGATGTTGCTGGCTTCCTTGGTGAAGGTCGCGCGTGCACGCACGCTGCCGTTGCCAGTCTCGTAGATGTTGCGCAGGTCATTGGCCGCGGTGATGATCTCGGCGCTGGACGGATAGTCCGGGCCCTGCACGTGTTCGCACAGGTCGCGCACGGTGGCGTCGGGGTTGTCCAGCAGGTGCAGCAGCGCGCTGACGATCTCGTTGAGATTGTGCGGCGGCACGTCGGTGGCCATGCCCACGGCGATGCCGGTGGTGCCGTTGAGCAGCAGGTGCGGCAGCCGCGCCGGCATCCAGGTCGGCTCCTGCAGGGTACCGTCGAAGTTCGGTGCCCAGTCGGTGGTGCCCTGGCCCAGTTCGCCCAGCAGCACTTCGGCGATCGGGGTCAGCTTGGATTCGGTGTAACGCATCGCCGCGAACGACTTCGGGTCGTCGCTGGAGCCGAAGTTGCCCTGGCCCTCGATCAGCGGGTAGCGGTACGAGAACGGCTGCGCCATCAGCACCAGCGCCTCGTAGCACGCGCTGTCGCCGTGCGGGTGGTATTTACCGATGACGTCGCCGACGGTGCGCGCGGACTTCTTCGGCTTGGACGCGGCATTCAGGCCCAGCTCGCTCATCGAATAGATGATGCGGCGCTGCACCGGCTTCAGGCCGTCGCCGATGAACGGCAGGGCACGGTCCAGGACCACGTACATCGAGTAGTCGAGGTAGGCGCGTTCGGCGTACTCGCGCAGCGGCAGTTGTTCGAATCCGTGGAACACGGGGCGGGCAAGTTCGGTCATGCGGCGTTGTTACCTATGTCGGGAGGCGGCGACGGCGGTCGCCGCTCGCAATCCTGTGATTATCCGGATGCGGCGGGGGATGCCAAGCCGCGCGCAGGGTCCAGCCCGGTTTCCAGGCCGTGGCCGGCCCGCGCCAGGTAGCGCCCCGGTGGCAGCCCGAAGTGGCGGCGGAACACGGTGACGAAGGCGCTGGCGCTGCTGAAGCCCAGTGCGTGGGCGATGTCGGCGACGCTGCGGCCATCGGTCAACTGGCGCAGGGCTTCGGAGAGCCGGGCCTGCTGCCGCCACTGGGCGAAGCTGAGCGTGGTCTCGTCGCGGAAGTGGCGGGTCAGGCTGCGCGGTGACAGGCCGGCCCAGTGCGCCCATTCGGCCAGGCTGCGTTCGTCGGACGGGTCGGCCAGCAGCTGCGAGGCGATCTTCAGCAGGCGCCGGTCATGCGGCATCGGCAGGTGCATGCGCTGGCGTGGCGCTGTGCGGATCTCGTCCACCAGCACCTCGATGATGTGCTGGCGTTCGGAGGTGGTGTCGTAGCCCGGTGGCCAGTCACAGATGCGGTCGGCGAGCGCCTGCGCCAGCTTGGACAGGCCCAGCACGCAGGGATCGGAGGGCAGGGTGGCGCAGACCGGAGCCGCCAGCGCCATGCCCCAGCCACGCAGGGGGCCGTCGAGGGTGACCGTGTGCGGCTCCAGCGGTGGCATCCAGCCGGCCGAGCCCGGCGCCAGCGACCAGGTGCCGTGCGAGGTACGGGTGGTCAGCAGGCCGCGCTCGACGCAGATCAGCTGCGCGCGCTGGTGATGATGCCAATCCACTTCACGGACCAGCCCTTGCGGGCTGTCGAAACGGAAACCGACCACCGGGGGACCGTCGTTGCGCTCGAACCAGTCCAGTGCCTCGTCCCTGAGCAGGCGTTTGGGAGCGGGGATTTCTGCCTTGTTCATCATGTCTGCTGGCTGAAATGTGTCATCCATTGGCTAGATTGTACTACCGGGCCACCTGGGCAGGTCATTAAGGTAGGCGCCTTCACTGATCCAGCCCACTGCTGCAACACAGCATTCGATGCCAGATCAAATATTTCCATTGAGAAATATTTTTTTTGGAAGAGAATGCTCCCCCATGATCTGTCCTGCAACCACTCCCCCCAGCTTCGGCCTGCTGCTGCGCCAGGTGCGCGACGGCCTGGTCCGCCAACTCGACGCGTCCATGGCTGAAGAAGATCTGGGCATCGGCTTCACCCACTACATCGGGTTGAAGGTGCTTTCGAACATGGCGCCGTGCACCGCCAACGAACTGGCCCAGGCCATCGATCAGGTGCCCAGCGCGGTGACCCGGCTGCTGGACAAGCTCGAAGCGCTGGGCTGTGTCCGCCGCGAACCGCATGCGCAGGACCGGCGGGCATTGCAGATCGTGCTGACCGACGAAGGCCGCGCGCTGTGGGCACGCTTGAAGCTGCGTGGCGACGCGGTGATGGATTACGCCCTGCGTGACCTTTCCGCCGACGAGCGCACGCTGCTGCTGTCCCTCCTTACCCGAATCCGCGATTCACTGACGACCCCATGAACCCGATCCCGCATTCCACTCTCCGCCGGTCCGGGCGCGCGCTGCTGGTGTCAGCGCTGGCCCTGGCCCTGGCCGCCTGCGCCAGCAGTCGTGGCCTCAACCCGCAGGGCCACGTGCTTGACGTGGACAGCCTGCACAGCGAACGCACCCTGGCCGACACCGACCTGAGCGCCACCGGCTTCCCGGCGCAGGACTGGTGGAAGGCACTGGGTGATGCGCAGCTGAACGCGCTGGTCGCCGAGGGCCTGGCCGGCCACCCGAGCCTTGACGCCGCCGATGCCCGCCTGCGCCAGGCCCAGGCCCAGGTCGGCACCGCACGTGCCGACGAACTGCCGAGCCTGTCGGTGTCCGGTGGCTACACCGGCCTGCGCCTGCCCGAATCGATGGTCGGCAGCGAGATGGGTGGCCGTTACGGCGGCAGCAGCCAGGTCGCCTTCGACTTCAGTTATGGCGTGGACCTGTGGGGCGGCAAGCGCGCCGCCTGGGAAGCCGCTGTGGACGGCGCCCACGCCGCCACCGTTGAAGCGCAGGCCGCGCGCCTGAACCTGTCCACTGGCATCACCCAGGCCTATGCCGACCTGGCCTACGCGTGGCAGCTCAACGACGTAGCCGAGGAAGAGCTGAGCCGTTCGCAGAAGTCACTTGAACTGACCCGCCAGCGCCGCCGCGCCGGCATCGACAGTGATCTGCAGGTGCGCCAGGCCGAGGCCCGCGTGCCGGCCGCGCAGCAGCAGGTGCAGGCTGCCCAGCAGCGCATCGACGCGGCCCGCACCGCACTGGCCGCGCTGGTCGGCAAGGGCCCGGACCGTGGCCTGTCGATCCAGCGCCCGCAGCCGCTGAATCCGGTGGCACTGCAGCTGCCGGGCGTGCTGCCCAGCGAACTGCTTGGCCGCCGCCCCGACATCGTGGCCGCACGCTGGCGCGTTGAAGCGGCCGACAAGCAGATCAAGGTTGCCAAGACCAAGTTCTACCCGAGCTTCAACCTGACCGCGCTGGCCGGCGTGGTCGCCCCGAATGTGGGCGACCTGCTGAAGAGCAGTTCCACCTTCGCCTATATCGGCCCTGCGCTGAGCCTGCCGATCTTCGAGGGCGGCAAGCTGCGCGCCAACCTGGCCAATACCGATGCGCAGTACGACCTGGCGGTGGCCAACTACAACCAGACCGTGCTCGATGCGCTGCGTGATGTGGCCGACCAGGTCAACGCGGTGCGCTCGCTGGCACAGCAGGCGCAGTCGCAGCAGCAGGCGGTGGACACCGCACGCGCTGCCTTCGACCTGGCCCAGCAGCGCTACCGTGCCGGCATCGGCAGCTACCTGGACGTGCTGACCGCGCAGTCCACCCTGCTGCAGTCGCAGCAGCAGCTGGCCGGCCTGCAGTCGCAGCAGGTGCAGTCCTCGGTGCGCCTGAGCAAGGCGCTGGGCGGTGGTTTCCAGCCCACTGACGCCGACCGCGCACCGATCGCCTCCCATTCCGATTCCTCGCATTCCTGAAGATCTCCGACATGAGCCAGACCCAAGACACCGCGGCCCCGGCCGCCCCCAACCGCCGCGGCAACCTGCTGCGCGGCCTGTTCGTGATCGTCGTGCTGCTGCTTGCCGCTTTGGCGCTGTGGTACTTCATGTTCGGCCGTTGGTTCGAAGAGACCGACGATGCCTACGTGCAGGGCAACCAGGTGCAGATCACCCCGCTGGTGGCCGGCACCGTGGTCGCCATCAATGCCGATGACGGCATGCGCGTGGAGCGCGGCCAGCTGCTGGTGCAGCTGGACCCGTCCGACACCGCAGTGGCGCTGCAGCAGGCCGAAGCCAACCTGGCCAAGACCGTGCGCCAGACCCGCGGCCTGTACCGCAGCGTGGAAGGCGCGCAGGCGGACCTGAACGCCCGCCAGGTGACCCTCAAGCGCGTGCGCGAAGACTACGCCCGCCGCAAGGACCTGGCCGCCACCGGCGCCATCTCCAACGAAGAACTGGCCCACGCCCGCGACGAGCTGGCCGCGGCCGAAGCCGCCGTGGCCGGTTCACGCGAGACCGTCGAGCGCAACCGCGCGCTGGTCGACGACACCGTGATCGCCACCCAGCCGGATGTGCAGGCCGCCGCTGCGCAGCTGCGCCAGGCCTTCCTCAACAATGCCCGCGCCGGCATCGTTGCGCCGGTCTCCGGCTACGTCGCCCGTCGTTCGGTGCAGGTCGGCCAGCGCGTGCAGCCGGGCAATGCGCTGATGGCCGTGGTGCCGACCGAGCAGATGTGGGTCGAGGCCAACTTCAAGGAAACCCAGCTGCGCCACATGCGCCTGGGCCAGGAAGTGGAGCTGAAGTCGGACCTGTACGCCGGCGACGTGAAGTACAAGGGGCGCATCCAGAGCCTGGGGCTGGGCACCGGCTCGGCGTTCTCGCTGCTGCCGGCGCAGAACGCCAGCGGCAACTGGATCAAGATCGTGCAGCGCGTACCGGTGCGCATCGCCATCGATGCCAAGCAGCTGGCCGAGCACCCGCTGCGCATCGGCCTGTCGATGAAGGCCGAAGTGAGCCTGCGCGACCAGAAGGGCGAAGTGCTGCCGAGCACCCCGGCCAAGGGCACGGTGTTCGACACCGACGTGTATGCCAAGCAGCTGCATGATGCCGACGAGGTGATCCACACGATCATCCAGGGCAACCTGCCGCAGCAGCAGGCGAAGGTGGGCTGAGGTCGCCATGTCCGCACAAGCTCCAGCCGCGCCCGGCGCTCCGGGCGCACCGGCGGCGCCGGCTGCGGCCTCCGGGTTCCTGCCGCCCAGCGTCGCCCTGTGCACCGTAGGCCTGGCGATGGCGTCGTTCATGCAGGTGCTCGACACCACCATCGCCAACGTCTCGCTGCCGACCATCGCCGGCAACCTCGGTGCCAGTTCGCAGCAGGCGACCTGGGTCATCACTTCGTTCGCGGTCAGCACGGCCATCGCGCTGCCGCTGACCGGCTGGCTCAGCCGCCGCTTCGGCGAACGCAGACTGTTCGTCTGGGCGACCCTGGCCTTCGTCATCACCTCGCTGCTGTGCGGCCTTGCGCAGAGCATGGGCATGCTGGTGGTGTCGCGTGCGCTGCAGGGCTTCGTGGCCGGCCCGATGTACCCGATCACGCAGTCGCTGCTGGTCTCGATCTATCCACGTGAGAAGCGCGGGCAGGCATTGGCACTGCTGGCGATGATCACGGTGGTGGCGCCGATCTGCGGCCCGATCCTCGGTGGCTGGATCACCGACAACTACAGCTGGGAATGGATCTTCCTGATCAACGTGCCACTGGGCATCTTCGCCGCGCTGGTGGTGGGCAACCAGCTGAAGGGACGCCCGGAGCAGATCGAGAAGCCGAAGATGGACTACGTCGGCCTGATCACGCTGGTGATCGGTGTCGGCGCGCTGCAGCTGGTGCTCGACCTGGGCAACGACGAGGACTGGTTCTCGTCGATGAAGATCGTGGTGCTGGCCTGCGTGGCGGTGGTGACGCTGACGGTGTTCCTGATCTGGGAACTGACCGACAAGGATCCGATCGTCGACCTGAAGCTGTTCCGGCATCGCAACTTCCGCGCCGGTACGCTGGCGATGGTGGTGGCGTACGCGGCGTTCTTCAGCGTGGCGTTGCTGATTCCGCAGTGGCTGCAGCGTGACATGGGCTATACCGCGATCTGGGCAGGCCTGGCGACCGCACCGATCGGCATCCTGCCGGTGATCATGACGCCGTTCGTGGGCAAGTATGCGTCGCGCTTCGATATGCGCATGCTGGCCACCGTGGCGTTCATCGTGCTGTCGATGACCAGCTTCCTGCGCTCGAACTTCAACCTGCAGGTGGACTACATGCACGTGGCCGGCGTGCAGCTGATCATGGGCATTGGCGTGGCGCTGTTCTTCATGCCGGTGCTGCAGATCCTGCTGTCGGACCTGGATGGGCGCGAGATCGCGGCGGGCTCCGGCCTGGCGACGTTCCTGCGCACGCTGGGCGGCAGCTTCGCGGCCTCGCTGACGACGTGGCTGTGGGCGCGGCGTACCCAGGTGCACCATGCCGATCTGACCGAGCACATCTCGGCCTATCAGCCGGGCATGCAGGAGCAGGTCACTGCAATGGGGCAGGGCGACCTGCAACATGGCGCGGCGGTACTGAACAACATGATCAACCACCAGGCATCGCAGATGGGTTTCAACGACATCTTCTTCCTGCTGGGCTGGATCTTCCTGGCGATCATCACCTTCCTTTGGCTGGCCAAGCCGCCGTTCGGCGCAGGCGCAGGTGCGGCGTCCGCGGGCGGTGGGCATTGATCGACCATTGGCGTTGAAACGCACAAAACCCCGCCGCAAGGCGGGGTTTCTGTCTGGTGGATCCACGTCATCGCGTGCCACCCAGCCTCCGGAAACGAAAAAACCCGCTTTCGCGGGTTTGATCATCTTGAGTCGTGGTGCCCAGGAGAGGACTCGAACCTCCACGGTTTTACCCGCTAGTACCTGAAACTAGTGCGTCTACCAATTCCGCCACCTGGGCGACTCAGGAGATGAATTGTGCGGCACGGCAGAGAGTGTGTCAACAACATTTCACACTATTTTCTGCGCTTGCACGCCCAGGTGGTGCAGCAGGCTGCGCATCGCCGGTGACAGCTGCGCCCACTCGGCGAAACAGGCGCACAGGCGGCGCTGTGCCCACGCATCTGCAAGCGGCACCGCAACGGTATGCGTGCTGCGCCGATGCTGGCGCGCAATGGTACGCGGCACGATACCGACACCGATGCCGTGGCCGACCATGATGCAGACGCCCTCGAAGGTCTTCATGCGGATGCGCACGTCCAGTCGGCGACCGATGTCGCGCGCCTGGTCTTCGATGTAGGTCTGCAGTGCATTGCCATCGGCCAGGGCAACGAAGGTCTCGCCGGCAATATCGGCGAAGGCCAGCGTGCGCCGTGTGGCGAAGCGGTGGTCGGCCGGCAGCAGCATCACCAGCGGATCTTCGGCCACCACATGCTGCTGCAGGCCGGTGGCGTCGACCGCATCACTGATGATGCCGGCCTCGGCCTGGCCAGCGCTGATTGCACGCACGACTTCGGGGCTGGTGCGTTCCAGCAGTTCGACGTGCAGGCGGGGTCGTTCGGCCAACCACGGTGCGAGCCGCGAGGGCAGGTAGTTGGTCAGTGCTGCGGTGTTGGCATACAGATGCAGGGTGCCGCGCGCCCCCTGCGCGAATGCCTGCAGTTCGCCGCGCAGCTGCGCCTGCTGTTGCAGGATCAGGCGTGCATGGTGGGCGAGGGCGGCGCCGGCTTCAGTCAGGCTGACGCCACGTGGATGCCGGTTCAACAGCAGGGTGCCGGCATCGGCTTCGATCGTGCGCAGGCGCTCGCTGGCCGAACCCAGGGCCAGGTTCGCCTGCGTTGCGCCGGCAGTGATGCTCCCGGCCTCGGCGATTGCCAGGAACAGGCGCAGGTCGGCGATGTCCATCCGCATGTGGGTGCCCTTATCGCAGGGCCATCGCCTTCGGATCAGCCGAAGGCAGGGCCGGAAAGACCGCATTGTGCGCCGTTGCTCCGCCCGATCCAATGAAGGCATGGATGAATCGATGTACTTCTACGTGCTGCTGGTGCTGGTGTTCGTATTGGCCGGCGTGGTCAAGGGGGTGACCGGCATGGGGTTGCCGACGGTGGCGATGGGGGTGCTGGGCAGTACGCTGTCGCCGGTGGCAGCAGCGTCGATGCTGTTCATTCCGACCTTCGTCACCAATGTGTGGCAGCTGTTGTCCGGGCCAGCGCTGGGCCCCATCGTGCGGCGCCTGTGGCCGATGATGCTGGCCGTGGTGGTGGTGACGCTGGGTTCGGCAGCGCTGCTGGTACGGGTCGATCGCAGCGGGTCGCGCGTTGCGTTGGGCGTGGCCCTGATGGTCTATGCCGCCTATGCGTTGCTTGCGCCGGTGTTCCGCGTGCCGCAGCGGCGCGAGCGCTGGCTGGGGCCGCTGGTGGGCGCGCTGTCCGGTGTGGTGACCGGCGCCACCGGCGTGTTCGTGATGCCGGCGGTGCCGTACCTGCAATCACTGGGGTTGCAGCGCGAAGAACTGGTGCAGGCGCTCGGGCTGGCGTTCACCGTATCGACGATTGCACTGACCACGGGCCTGGTGCTGCACGGTGCGTTCGGCATCCAGCAGCTGGGCTTGAGTGCACTGGCGGTGGTGCCGGCACTGCTGGGCATGTGGCTGGGGCAGGTGATCCGGCAGCGCATCAGCGCACGGGTGTTTCGGGCGTGCTTCCTTGGCTTCCTGCTGCTGCTCGGCCTGGAGCTGGTGCTGCGGCCATTGTTCTGATGCCAAATTCCGGGCATGAAAAAACCCGCTTTCGCGGGTCTTTCTCATTCTCGACGTGGTGCCCAGGAGAGGACTCGAACCTCCACGGTTTTACCCGCTAGTACCTGAAACTAGTGCGTCTACCAATTCCGCCACCTGGGCGTCGAGGAGCGAGATTATGGGGTGTCGTTATGGGGGTGTCAACACCTTTTGCAGCGCCGGGGTCGGATCCCGTTTCGCTTGCGAAAGGGGCTCTGACCCCAGGGCCAGAGCGCCGGATCGCAGGCAAAAAAAATCCCCGCCGAAGCGAGGAGTTTTTTCGTTGGTGCCCAGGAGAGGACTCGAACCTCCACGGTTTTACCCGCTAGTACCTGAAACTAGTGCGTCTACCAATTCCGCCACCTGGGCGTTCCAGAGGCGCAATTGTGAAGATGAATCCGGGAGCTGTCAACGACTTCCTGAAATTATTTCATCCAACGCCTCCAGGGCGGGCGCTGACCCGTTCTGCACGCCGTCAACGGCTACCATGTAGGGCGATGACTACCAAAAAACCAAGCAAGGGCGGGAGCAAGTCCCGCAGCCAAGCCCCGAAGAAGGGCCCGAAGGCGGGCGCAGCCCGCACCCCCAAGCCGGGCAAGCCGCTGCCAGGCTGGTTCCCCGAATTGAATGAAGGCGGTACGCCGCCGCGCGGCCGCAAGGTCCGCACCGCTGATGCGGCAGCGCCCGGCCCGGCCCCGGGCCGCAAGCTGCCGCCCACCGGCAAGGTGATCGACGATCCCTACGCCGCCCGCGAAGCCGAGAAATACGAACAGCCCATCGCCAGCCGCGAGGCCATCCTGGCCCTGCTGGAGCGTTGCGAAGGGCCGCAGACCGCCGAGGAACTTGGTGCACGCCTGGGCCTGACCGCACCGGATCGGGCCGAGGCGCTGTCGCGCCGGCTTGGTGCCATGGTCCGCGATGGTCAACTGGTGCAGAACCGCCGCGGCGGTTTCGCCCCGATCCAGACCCTGAACCTGGTTACCGGCGTGGTGATCGCCAACCCGGAAGGGTTCGGTTTCCTGCGTCCGGTCGAGGGTGGCGACGACCTGTTCCTGCCGCCGTATGAAATGCGCAAGGTGATGCACGGCGACAAGGTGCTGGCCCGCGTGACCGGCATCGACCACCGTGGCCGTCGCGAAGGCAGCATTGCGCGCGTGCTCGAACGCGGCATGACCCGCCTGATCGGCCGCTTCAGCGTCGAGATGGGGATCAATTACGTGGTACCTGACGACAAGCGCGTGCAGCGCAACGTGCAGGTACCGCCGGACCAGACCGGGGGCGCGCGTGATGGCCAGCTGGTGGTCTGCGAACTGACCCAGGCACCGGACAGCCGCCGTCCGCCGATCGGCCGCATCATCGCCGTGCTGGGCGACAAGCTGACCGCATCGCTGGTGGTGGAGACCGCCATCCACGGCCACGAGCTGCCGTTCGAGTTCCCGCAGGAGGTGCTGGACGAAGCCGCATCGGTGCCGCTGGTGGTTGATCCGGCGATGATCGGCGACCGTGTCGACCTGCGCAGCACGCCGCTGGTCACCATTGACGGCGAGGATGCCAAGGACTTCGACGACGCGGTGTACTGCGAGCCGAATGCCGACGGTTTCCGCCTGGTGGTGGCCATTGCCGATGTCTCCAACTACGTGCGCCCCGGTACGCCGCTGGATGAGGAAGCGCAGAAGCGCGCCACCTCGGTGTACTTCCCGGGCTTCGTGGTGCCGATGCTGCCGGAGACGCTGTCCAACGGCATCTGCTCGCTGATGCCGAAAGTCGACCGCATGTGCTTCGTCTGCGACATGCAGATCGACCGCGATGGCCTGGTCACGCATTCGCGCTTCTACGAGGCGGTGATGAATTCGCACGCGCGCCTGACCTACACCCAGGTGTGGAAGGCGGTCGGCGAGGACGATGCCGATACCAAGGCCTGGATGGGCGACCTGCTGCCGCAGGTGCAGCGCCTGCACCAGCTGTACAAGGTGCTGTCCGAGGCACGCGCCAAGCGCGGTGCCATCGAATTCGAAAGCAGCGAAGTGCGCTTCGTGCTGGACAATCGCGGTGAAGTCACCCAGGCCGGCATGCTGGTGCGCAACGACGCGCACAAGCTGATCGAGGAATGCATGATCGCGGCCAACGTCGAGGCGGCCAGGTACCTGCTGTCGCGCCACGTGCCGGCGCCGTACCGCATCCACGAGAAGCCGCCGGAAACCAAGTACGCCGACCTGCTGGAATTCCTCAAGGAGTTCAAGCTGAGCCTGCCGCCGTGGTCGAAGGTGCGCCCGGGTGACTACACCAAACTGCTGAAGAAGATACGCGACCGCCCCGATGCGACGCTGCTGGAGTCGGTGCTGCTGCGCAGCCAGAGCCTGGCGATCTACAGCCCGGAGAACCACGGCCACTTCGGCCTGGCGCTGGAGGCCTACGCGCACTTCACCTCGCCGATCCGTCGCTATCCCGACCTGCTGGTGCACCGCGCGATCAAGCATGCGCTGTCCGGCAAGCCGCTGGACAAGTTCACCTACAACGCCCGCGAGATGGCCGCGCTGGCGCTGCAGTGTTCCGAGCGTGAGCGCCGTGCCGACGAGGCCGAGCGCGAGGTCGACGAGCGTTACCGCGCGGCGTGGATGGAAAAGCACGTGGGCGGCCAGTTCGACGGCGTGATCAGCGGCGTGACCAGCTTCGGCCTGTTCGTGGAACTGGACGAGTCGAAGGTGCAGGGCCTGGTCCACGTGACCCAGCTGCCGCAGGACTATTACAAGTTCGACGCGACCCGCAAGACGCTGACCGGCGAACGCCGCGGCGGCAGCTACCGGCTGGGCGACCGCGTGCGCATCCTGGTGCTGAAGGCCAGCATGGAAGAGCGCAAGATCGACTTCCGGCTGGTCGAACACAAGGGCGAGGACGAGGGTGACGGGCTGCCGCCGCTGCCTGAGCGGGGCAAGCCGGCCAAGCGGAAGAAAGAGAAATATTGATGACCGTGGTAGTGCCGGCCGCTGGCCGGCATCCATGGCACCCTCGGCACCGACGGGTTGCCGGCCAGCGGCCGGC
>NZ_JBHHMJ010000248.1:0-396 GCF_042136455.1 Stenotrophomonas sp. 3diitr2024 | reverse complement strand
GCCGTCTGGACCGCATGCTCCCTTACCTCTGAGGAACTGAAAAATGGCACGAGTTAAGCGTGGCGTACAGGCGCGTCGCCGCCACAAGAAGATTCTGGATCTCGCCAAGGGCTATTACAACGCCCGTCGCAAGGTCTTCCCGACCCGTTCGCACACCGTCGCCGCCCAGGGCGGTATTTCGGCCGCACTCGGCAACATGGGCGAGGACGACTGGCGCTACCACTTCTTCGACACCATCAAGGGTTCGGACTGGCTGGGTGACCAGGACGATGGCGATCAATACGCCCAGCACCCAACGCCATGTACGTCGCATCGCACGTCCTTTCCGAACTCGTGGGCCGATTGTAGCCGCAGGCGCAACTGCGACTGATTCCGATTAGATCACCGTATTCTGAA
>NZ_JBHHMJ010000235.1:0-16130 GCF_042136455.1 Stenotrophomonas sp. 3diitr2024 | reverse complement strand
ACTGCGGCGCCGGCCGGCGATGCCGGCTGGGCGCCGCGCGCCGGGCAGGAGCGCCTTGAGCTGGCCATCGCCTACCTCGACCTGGGCGATGCCCAGACCGCGCGTACGTTGCTGCAGGAAGTGGCCGAGGGCGGCGACCTGCACTGCCAGGCCCAGGCCCGCGAACTGCTGGCCCGCCTGCCGTGATCGACCCTGCCGACAAGGACCCCGTCATGAGCCGCGAGCGCCGCATCGACTACGTTGAATTCGCTTCCACGGATCCTGCGGCCAGCCGCGCCTTCTTCGAGAAGGCGTTCGGCTGGTCGTTCGTAGACTATGGCAGCGACTACACCGCGTTCGACGACGGCCGCCTGCAGGGCGGCTTCTTCCGCGGCCAGCCGCTGCGGGCCAGCGATGCCGGTGCGCCACTGCTGGTGCTGTACGCTGACCAGCTGGCACCGATCGAAACGGCGGTGCTTGACGCTGGCGGTGAGATCGTGCGGCCGGTGTTTTCCTTCCCCGGCGGCAGCCGTTTCCAGTTCGTCGAGCCCGGTGGCAACGAACTGGCGGTGTGGTCCGAACGCGATCCGGCCTGAGCGCCGCCCCTCCCGCAATATCTGAGGTAGCACATGCGTTACGCGCTTGGCGTCGAGTACGACGGCAGCGATTTCAGGGGCTGGCAGAACCTGGGCGAGGGCGGCCCGAGCGTGCAGGCCAGCCTTGAGCAGGCCCTGTCGTCGGTGGCCGATTCGCCGCTACAGGTGGTCTGTGCCGGCCGCACCGATGCCGGCGTGCACGGCCAGTGCCAGGTCGTGCATTTCGATACCGACGTGGTGCGCGATCCGCGCGCGTGGATGCTGGGCACTACCACCCGCCTGCCGCGCTCGATCGCAGTGCGCTGGTGCGTGCCGGTGGCCGGGGATTTCCACGCGCGTTTCTCCGCGCGCGCACGCCGCTACCGCTACCGCCTGCTCAACCGCGAAGTGCGGCCCGCGCTGGACCGGCAGACCTTGAGCTGGGAGCGCCGCGCGCTGGACGAGACCCTGATGCACGCCGCCGGGCAGGCCCTGCTCGGCGAGAACGATTTCAGCGCGTTCCGTTCGGTGCAGTGCCAGGCGCTGCACGCCCGGCGTGAGCTGCAGTCACTGCAGGTCAGCCGCCAGGGCGAGGTGATCGAGGTTGCCGTGCAGGGCAATGCATTCCTTCATCACATGGTCCGCAATATCGTCGGATCGCTGATCCTGGTGGGCAGTGGCGAGAAGCCGGTGGAATGGATCGCCGAACTGCTGGCCGGGCGCGATCGCACCGTAGCCGGTCCCACCGCACCGCCGCAGGGCCTGGTGTTCCTTGGGCCCCTGTACCCCGACAACTGGCACCTGCCCGCCGAGGTCACGCTATGAGCCGCTCCTACTACCGCACACGCATCAAGTTCTGTGGCATGACCCGGGCCGGCGATGTCCGCCTGGCCGGTGAGCTGGGCGTGGACGCGGTGGGTTTCATCTTTGCCCGTGAAAGCAGCCGCCGGGTCGCTCCGGCCGAAGCGCGCGCGATGCGCCAGGCGATCGCGCCCATGGTCGACGTGGTGGCGCTGTTCCGCAACAACAGCAAGGAAGAGGTGCGCGAGGTGCTGCGCACGGTACGACCGACCCTGCTGCAGTTCCACGGCGAGGAAGACGAGGGCTTCTGCCGCAGCTTCAACATGCCCTACCTGAAGGCGATCGCCATGGGCGGGCGTGAAGAGATCAACGCCCGCACCCTGCAGCTGCGCTATCCCAGCGCCGCCGGTTTCCTGTTCGACAGCCATGCCCCGGGCGGCGGTGGCGGCACCGGCGTGGCCTTCGACTGGGGCCGGATCCCGACCGGCCTGCATCGCCCGTTCCTGCTCGCCGGCGGCCTGAACCCGGAAAACGTCTACGACGCGGTGCTGGCCACCCTGCCGTGGGGCGTGGATGTCTCCAGCGGCATCGAACTGGAGCCGGGCATCAAGGACGGCTACAGGATGCGTACTTTCGTCGAGGAAGTGCGCCGCGCCGATTGCACGGTTCTTGAGTGATTGTCGTCACTATTTGCCGTGATCTGGACCTGGATTTGAGCCTGCACGCATTCTTCACATAGGATGGTCCCAAGCGCGCCTGCCATGAGGGCCGGCGCGGGGATCGACGGGGCGCGTCCGGCGCGTCCCGAACGGGCGGCCGCCGCCCACAGCCCAGGAAGGCAAGCGATGCAGGAGTTCCTCACCGTCGTGTTCGGTTTCCCGACCCTGCCGTACAGCATCGTGCTGGCGGTGGCGGTGCTGTATTGGGCACTGGCGGCCTTCGGCCTGGTCGACGACGGGTTTGGCGATGCCGGCGCCGATGGGGCGCTGCATGGCGACCCACATGAGCTGCAGGGACTGTCCGCGCTGCTGGCGCGCTGGGGCCTGGGTGGGGTTCCCCTCATGCTTGTGGTGACGCTGCTGGGTTTCTTCGCCTGGATCGTCACCTATTTCGTCCATCTGTTCGTGCTGTTGCCGCTGCCGGACCTGCTGCGCTGGGCCATCGGTACGGTCGTGGCCCTTCTGGCGCCGTTGCCGGCGGTGCCGTTCACCGCGCTGCTGCTGCGCCCCGTCCGCAGGTTCCTGCTGCGCCTGCGCCCGGTGGCGCAGGCCTCGCTGCTGGGGCGTACCGGCGTGGTCGCCTCGCCGAAGGTGGATGCCCGCAGCGGTCACGCCACCTTCGACGATGGCGGCGCCGGACTGGTGCTGCAGGTGCGCAGCGAGATCGAACTGCAGCGTGGCGAGCGCATCGTGCTGGTCGAACACGTGGCTGATCAACACCATTACCGGGTGGTCCGCGCCGACGCGGTCGCCCTCGACTTCCAGGACAACCTGCTTCCGGGCAACAAGGAGAATCACTGATGACGTTGGCAACCATGGCCCCCTTCCTGATCGGCGTAGCCGTGCTGCTGGTCGCACTGCTCGGCCTGGCCGGCCTGTTCAAGGCCTTCTACCGCAAGGTCGACCAGGGCGTGGCCCTGATCGTCAACGACATGAGCTCCACGCCCAAGGTGCACTTCACCGGTGCGCTGATCATCCCGGTGCTGTACCGCGCCGAGCTGATGCGGATCAGCCTGATCACGCTGCAGATCGACCGCCGCGGCAAGGAAGGCCTGATCTGCCGCGACAACATGCGTGCCGATATCGCCGTGGCGTTCTACCTGCGGGTCAACGAGACCCAGGCCGACGTGCTGCGGGTGGCCAAGGCCATCGGTGCCGACCGTGCATCGGACAAGCATGCCGTCGACGAGCTGTTCAACGCCAAGTTCTCCGAAGCGCTGAAGACGGTCGGCAAGAAGTTCGACTTCACCGAACTGTTCGAGAAGCGCCAGGAGTTCCGCGACGAGATCATCGCGGTGATCGGCAATGATCTGAACGGCTATGTCCTTGAGGACGTGGCGATCGACTACCTGGAGCAGACCCCGAAATCGCTGCTGGACCAGTTCAACATTCTCGATGCGCAGGGCATCCGCAAGATCACCGAATTGACCGCCGCGCAGAACGTGGTGACCAACGAGCTGGAGCAGAACGAGAAGCTCGCCATCACCAAGAAGAACGTGGAAGCGCGCGAAGCGCTGCTGGCCCTGGAACGCCAGCAGGCCGAAGCCGAAGCGCGGCAGAAGCGTGAGATCGAGACCATCCGCGCACGCGAGGAGGCCGAGACCGCCAAGGTGCAGGAGGAGCAGCGCCAGCTGTCCGAGAACGCCCGCATCGAAGCGCAGCAGCTGATCGAGATCCGCGACCAGAACCGCCTGCGCGAAGTGGAAGTGGCCGAGCAGAACCGCCAGCGTGCCGTGGCCATCGAGGCCGAGCGCGTGGAGCGCGCACGCCAGCTGGAGCAGGTCACCACCGATCGTGAAGTGCAGCTGCAGGGCGTGGAGCGTGACAAGGTGGTCGAGCAGGGCAAGATGGACGTGGCCAACATCACCCGTGAACGCATCTCCATCGACAAGACCGTGGCGCAGGAAGAGGAGCGCATCAAGGAAGTGCGCGAAGTCTCCGAGGCCGACCGCCAGAAGCAGGTGCTGATCCTGGAAGCCGAGGCCAAGGCGCAGGAAGCGCTGGTGCGCGAAGTCAAGGAAGCGCAGGCGCGCGAGACCGCTTCAAAGCATCGCGCGGTGGAACTGACCACGCTGGCCCAGGCCGAGCATGAAGCGGCCGGCAAGCAGGCCGAAGCCAAGCGCCTGTTGGCCGATGCCCTGCGTGCCGAACAGGCAGCGCCGGGCCTGGCCGAAGCGCAGGTGCGTGAAGCTTCGGCGCTGGCCATCGAGAAGGTCGGCATTGCCGAGGCCCGCGTGATCGAAGCCAAGGCCGAAGCCAGCCTGAAGCAGGGCAGCAACGAAGCCCGCGTGCTGGCCGAGACCCTGCAGGCGCAGGCACAGGGCGAGGAAAAGATGGGCCTGGCCCGTGCCACCGCCACCGAGTCGCTGGGCAATGCCGAAGCCGGCGTGGTGCAGAAGAAGCTGCTGGCCGAGGCCGAGGGCCTGGTGCGCAAGTTCGAAGCCATCGCCTCGCTGAGTGACCAGGCACGTGGCCATGAAGAGTTCCGCATGATGCTGGACAACAGCCTGAAGCAGGCGCTGGCCTCGATCGAAGCCGGCAAGGAAGTCTCGCGCGAGAACGCCAATGTCATCGCCAGCGCGCTGCGCAACGCCGATATCGACCTGGTCGGTGGCGACGGCGGCATGTTCGAGAACCTGGTCAAGGCGGTGTCGCTGGGCAAGTCGATCGAAGGCTTCGCCGGCAAGAGCCCGATCGTGCAGGAGCTGATGCAGCGCTACCTGGGCGTGGCCGTGGCCGAACCGGCGCCGCGCCAGATCGCCGAGGATGCCGAAGCGGTACCGACCGTGTCGGCTACCGTGGTCGACAGCGCCCGTTGATGCATCGGGCGATGGCCGCCGCCATCGCCCGCCCGCGCCGGCCGCAACCGCGGCCGTCCGCCCGTGAGCCGGAAACCTGCTGATGTCTGAAACCCATCCGTCCGCCGAATCCACTGCGCCGGAGGCCGGCGGTAGCACCGTCGACCAGGCTGTCGCCCAGGGCGGCGCCTACGAAGTCCTGCGCCGCCGCCTGGCCGAGCAGGGCCAGCGCCTGCAGGGCCTGGCCGAAACGCTCAACCGCCAGCGCCTGGCCGAGTTCGGCGACAGCCGCCTGGAGGTGGTCGGGCGCTTCCGCATCCGCAGCGAGAACAACTGCGTCGGCCGTGACATCGTGCAGGTGGGCCCGGACCGCCTGCTGTTCGGCTACAACGTGTTCATCGGGCTGAAGACCCAGACCCGCATCGAAGATGTGTTCGGCCTGTACCGGCTGGTGCAGGGCAGCGACGGCTACGACGTCGCTGCGCTCGAGCTGAAGGGCAGCTTCCTCGACCAGCCCGGCTTCGTGCACGATTTCAACGAGCTGTATGCCTACTACAAGCACGCGCGCCTGCTGCAGCTGATCGTGGTCGGCGACAAGCTGCTGGCCTCGTTCCAGATCGGCGAGCGCAGCAGCGACGTGCGCGTGTTCCGCTGGGCGCTGTCGCGCGAGGGCGAGCTGACTTACCTGGATGCGCGCGGTGAACGCGATATCGCACTGCCGCCGCCGTTCGACTTCGAATGGACCCGGGCGACCCGCGACCTCGCGGTCAACGGCCGCCACTCGCACCTGAACATCCTCGACACCCTGTTCGTTGAGACCACCGGTGGCGACCTCACCATCAAGGTCGAAAACAACACCGAAACCGGACAGGGCATCTACAGTGAACCCGTGGAGGACAGCACGCAGTCGCTGGACGACGCCCAGTTCGAGTTCGCCCGGGTCGGCTCGCTGGTATTGCTGAAGGTGCTGCCGTACCGCGAGACCGAATGGCGCGGCCTGATCTACAACACGCTGACCGGCGGCATCGTGCGCAATGATGCGATCGTGCAGGCCTGCGTGCAGCTGCCCGAAGACCATGGCGTGATCTTCCCGGGTGGCTATTACCTGCAGGGCGGCGAGCACAAGGCATTTGATGCCTCGATGGCCGGCATGCAGTTCAAGCGCAGCATCCGTTCGCCAAACGGCGAGGACGTGCTGTACATCTTCTACGAGCGCGAAGGCGGGCGCTCGGCGCTGTTCGTCTACAACACCATCCAGCGCGTGCTGCAGAACCCGGTGTTCGGCCATGGCTACGCCTTGATGCAGGACGGGCGCATGGTGCTGTTCCATGCCGAGGGCAGCGAACCGACCCGCATCCATCCGATGCAGGTCTGGCAGACGCCGTTCAGCAGTGACGAGTTTGCCGCCAGCCGACCGCCCGGCAACACCTTCATGGGCCGCATCGGCAACGCCGAGCTGGTGCGCGGCATTTCCAACCTGTTCAACCTGGCGCGCGAGATCGATGGCCAGGACGTGTCGGTACAGCGCTACCAGCGCCTGGTGGCCGATACGCGGCGCCTGTTCGATGCGCACCACTGGCTGGGTGACGCGGCCTGCGATGGCGCCGAGGCACTGCTGCGGCAGATCAGCGCGACCGGCGAATCGGTGCTTGACGAGTACGAGAAGGTGCAGTCGATCCGTCAGCAATCGGCGCAGGCGATGCTGGAGGCCGAGGCCGCGCACAAGGCGCTGCTGGGCCGGCTGCAACCGCAGAACTGGAGCGAGGTGCAGGCCTTCGTCGAGGCCCTCAACGCGATCACCGCATTGCGCGGGCGGCTGCTGACCCTCCGCGAGCTGCGCTACATCGACACCGCGCGCATCGAGACGATGACCGTCGAACTGGTGGAGGCACAGGACCGTGTTGGCGCCGCCACCGGTGACTTCCTCGCCGGCGAGGAGGCGCTGGCGCCGCTGGCCACGCGCCTGCAGGCGCTGGACGATGCCGCGCAGCAGGCACAGACGGCGCGCCAGCTGGACGAGCAGTTGGAAGGCCTGCTTGGCATGGCGTCCGACCTGGACATGCTGTCCGAGCTGATGGCCGGCCTGAAGGTGGACGATGCCACTGCCCGCACCCGCGTGGTCGAGTCGATCTCGGTGCTGTACGGTCGCCTCAACCAGGCGCGCGCGCGTGCTGACCAGCGCCGCAGGTCACTCGGTTCGGCCGAGGCCGTGGCGCAGTTCGCCGCCCAGTTCGCGCTGTTCTCGCAGTCGATCACCAGCGCGCTGGCGCTGGCCACCGACCCCGAACGTGCCGACGAGCAGTTGTCGCGCCTGCTGGTCCAGCTGGAAGAACTGGAGAGCCAGTTCGGCGAACACGAGCAGTTCCTCGGCGACATCCTGAGCAAGCGCGAAGAGCTGGTCGAGGCCTTCGAAACGCACAAGCAGGCCTTGCTGGATGACCGCCAGCGCAAGGCGCGTTCGGTACTGGATGCGGCCAATCGGATCCTCGACGGCCTGGCCAGGCGCACCGAGCGCTTCGCCAACGCCGATGAGCTCAACGCGTTCTTTGCCGGCGATCCGCTGATCCTCAAGCTGCGTGAGCTGGCCGAGCGCCTGCGCACGCTGCACGACAACGTCAAGGCCGACGACATCGAGGCGCGGCTGAAGGGCGTGCGTGACCAGGCGGTGCGCCAGCTGCGTGACCGCAGTGACCTGTACGAAGCCGGCGGCAACGTGGTGCGGCTGGGCCCGCGCCATCGCTTCAGCGTCAATACGCAGGCACTGGACCTGACCCTGTTGCCGCGTGGCGATACGTTGGCCATCCATCTGACCGGCACCGACTTCCTGGAGACCCTGCACGACCCGGAGCTGGACGCACTCAAGCCGTTCTGGCCGGTCACCCTGGACTCGGAATCGCCCACGCTGTATCGCGGCGAGTACCTGGCCGGCAGCCTGCTGCTGGCCGCGCAGGAGGGGCGCGACGGCCTCGATCTGGCTGCGCTGCAGCACGACGTCGCGAACCCGGAAGCGCTGGATCAGCGCGTGCGTGCGTTTGCCGCACCACGCTATCGCGAAGGCTACGAGCGCGGCATCCATGACCACGATGCGGCACTGATCCTGCGTGCGCTACTGCCTTTGCAGCAGGCGGCCGGCAGCCTGCGCCATGCACCGCGGGTGCGTGCGCTGGCGTTGCTGTTCTGGGCCGCCGAGCAGCGGCGCGAAGCGGTGGCGCAATGGCCGGCGCGGCAGGTGGGCGCCGAGGCGCTGGCACGCCTGCTGGGGTCCGACGAAGGGCGTCTGGCGTTGCGCACAGAAATGGCCGAGACGCTGCTGGCGTATGCGCAGTCCCACGCGTTGCCGTTCGATGCCGATGCCGCGGAGGCTGCATCCGCCTATCTGGGCGAAGAACTGGCGGCGGGCGATCCGGTGTTCAGCAGCAGCCGCCACGCGGTGGCGCTGCTGGAGGCATTGGCCCAGCAGCTGGAGCAGGCGGGGCAGCGTGAGGCGGTCGAGCGTGCCCTGCAGCGCGGCCAGGATCCACTGGCTACGCGTTGGTCATTGGCTGGGCAGTGGCTGCGCGCAGTGGCGCGGATGCCGGCGCATGCCCAGCATGCCGGCTATGTCGACGAAGCCGCCGCGTTGCTGCTGGTGCAGCGCCAGTTGCGCACCCGTACCAGCGATGCCGCACTGCAGGCGGAGGTCAATGGCCTGCTGGGTGAACACGCACGCATCAGCAATGGCACGCTGGTGGTATCGCTGGATGATTTCCTGGCGCGCCTGCAGCAGCACCTGCGTCATTTCGTGCCAGCGTTCCATGCCTACCAGGCGCTGCGCCAGGGCATCATCGGTCGCGAGCGCGAGACCCTGCGGCTTTCCGAGTTCAAGGCGCGGCCGCTGTCCTCGTTCGTACGCAACAAGTTGATCAACGATGTCTATCTGGGCGTGATCGGTGACAACCTGGCCAAGCAGATGGGCACGGTCGGCGAGAACAAGCGCAGCGATCTGATGGGCCTGCTGATGATGATTTCGCCCCCGGGCTATGGCAAGACCACGCTGATGGAATACGTGGCGCACCGGCTGGGCCTGGTCTTCATGAAGATCAACGGCCCGGCGCTGGGCCACGAGGTGCGCTCGCTGGACCCGGCCCAGGCACCGGACGCAACCTCGCGGCAGGAGCTGGAGAAGCTCAACCTGGCGCTGGAAATGGGCAGCAACACCATGCTGTATGTGGACGACATCCAGCACACCCATCCCGAGTTCCTGCAGAAGTTCATCTCGCTGTGCGATGGCACCCGCCGTATCGAGGGTGTGTGGCGCGGTCGCACACGCACCTACGACATGCGCGGCAAGAAGTTCTGCGTGGTGATGGCCGGCAACCCGTACACCGAGTCCGGCGAGGTGTTCAAGATTCCGGACATGCTGGCCAACCGTGCCGACATCTACAACCTCGGTGACGTGCTCGGTGGCATGGAGGCCGCCTTCACCCTCAGCTACATCGAGAACAGCCTGACCTCCAATCCGGTGCTGGCGCCGCTGGCCACGCGCGACATGGCCGACCTGTATGTGCTGGTCGACCGCGCGATGGGCAAGGAGGTCTCGACCAACAGCCTCAGCCACGCCTACAGCAGCGCGGAGATCAACGAGATCACCGCCACCCTGCAGCGCATGCTGCGTGTGCGCGACGTGGTCTACCGGGTCAACCAGCAGTACATCGCCAGCGCCGCACAGGACGACCGCTACCGCACCGAGCCGCCGTTCCGCCTGCAGGGCAGCTACCGCAACATGAACAAGCTGGCCGAGAAGATCTCCCCGGTGATGAACGAGGACGAACTGCAGCAGTTGATCTCCGACCACTACCTGGGCGAGGCGCAGCTGCTGACCACCGGCGCCGAAGAGAACCTGTTGAAGCTGGCCGAACTGCGCGGCGTACTGGATGACACGCAGGCGCAGCGCTGGGCGCAGATCAAGCGCGACTTCCTGCGCAACAAGGCCATGGGTGCCGACGACAGCGATGTCGGCGGGCGCGTGGTGGCGCAGCTGGCCGATATCGCCACCGCGCTGCAGCTGCCATCGCCCGCGCCGGAAGCGATCCCCGTTGCGGCCCCGGCGCCGTGGCCGGCGCTGCTGGAGGCCCTGCATCGCCTTTCAGAGGCGCGTCCCGCCGCCGCGCCGGCGCCGGTCGTGGCAGCCCCCAGCGTGCCGGCCACGGCCCTGGCCGAAGACCTGCAGGCGGGCCTGGCGCCGCTGGTGGAGCTGCTGGCGGCATCGCAGGCGCAGCAGGTGCAGGTGTCGCAGACGCTGGCCGCGTTCGCCGGCTGGGCGCGACAGCAGGTCGAGCGGGGCACGCCGAGCGCTGTGGTGGCGCAGCGCGCGCGCGTGCGCCGCGCCGCGACGCCGGAGGAGCGGGCGCTGGATGAGGCGCTGATGCGCCACTTCTACGGCGAGTCATTGCCACCGGAAGACGGCGATGGCATGCCGGCATCCACGCCGAAGCCGCCGCCGCTGCCGTGACCACGCGCGTGCCACTGCCGCCACCGATGCTGCCGGATACGGTCGATGTCGCTGCGCTGGCCGACTATGGTGCGCCGTTGCTGCAGGCGCTGGCGCGGCGCGAAACGCCGTTGCCACCGGATGCGGGCGAGCGCCTGGTGGCTGCGCTTGCGCGCATCGCGCTGGCCCTGCAGGCCGGCAACCCGGCGCAGATCCGGCAGCAGGAAGGCTGGTGGGGACGGCTGCTGGGGCGCGATGTCGCTCGCGAAGCAGAAGGGCACGCGCTGCAGTCGCAGCTGGGCGTACTGGCCCTGCAGGCGCGTGAGCAGGCCCAGCACCTGCAGCAGCACATGCAGCTGCGGGCCATGGCCATCGTTGAGCATTCCACGGCGGCCGCGGCGCTGGACGGCTGGGCCGAACTGGCTGCGTCGCGGCTGACGACGCTGGATAGCGCCGGTCAGGCCGCGCTGTCGCATCGGCTGGACCATCTTCGCCGGCTGGCCTCGCTGCGCCGCCTGGAAGCCGGTCAATGGCAGCTGCTGCAGGACCAGGACAACATGCTGCTGCAACGCTTCGCGCGCATCCATGACGTGCTGCTGCCGGCCTGGCGGCAGGCTGTACTGGCGGGCCAGGCCGCTGCGGGCGCTGCGTTGGCTGGCAAGGCTGCCACGTTGCACGCACAGATCGATGACGAGGTGGCCGCGGCTCAGGCTAGACTGCCTTGAGCCGGCCGCCGCTGCCGCTTACCCAACTGCAAGGAGACTGCCCGATGACCCAGGACAGCCAGACCCCCGGTGCCCTCGTACCCGGCACGACCACCGCCACTGCGCTCGATGAAGGTGCGCTGCAGGCGCTGGGACTGGTACGCGAGGATCTGCCGCGCATCGCCGAGATCCGTCTGGAACTGGACGATCTGCGCCCGGGCAACCTGCAGGTGTTCGGCCGCGAAGCCGCCACGCGCACCGCAGCGTTCTCCAGCCAGTTGCTGGACCAGGTGCGCAATCGTGACCTGGATGCCAGTGGCGAGAAGCTGGGCGAAGTGGTGCGCATCGCGCGCAGCCTGAAGCTGGATGGCTTCGCGCAGCGATCGAAGGTGCCGGTGATCGGTGGCCTGATTGATCGCATGCGCGCCTCCAAGGGCGAGCTGGTGCAGAAGTTCAGCGACACCAATGCGCAGATCGAACAGCTGCTGGCCGACGTCGGCGTGCAGCAGGCGTTGATGGGAAAGCGCGTGGGGGAGTTCGACCGCATGCACGATATCGTCCGCGAAGAACGTCGTGCGCTCGGCCTGTATGCGGCAGCGGGCAAGCAGCGGCTGGCCGAACTGCAGGCCGAACAGCTGGCCGGGCAGGGCAGCGAGGACCCCCAGCAGCGCATCCGCCAGGGCGAGATCGACAATGCGATCCGGTTGATCGAGAAGCGCGTGTCCGACCTGCAGCTGATGCAGCACGCCGCCGACCAGTCGCTGCCGATGATCCGCCTGATCCAGGCCAACGCACTGCAGCTGATCGAGAAGTTCAACACCGTCCGCGACATCACCATTCCGTCGTGGAAGCGCCAGTTCGCCATCCAGCTCTCGCTGGGCGAACAGAAGGCTGCGGTCGAACTGTCCACGGCCATCGATGACGCCACCAACGAACTGATGCGTCGCAATGCCGACCTGCTGCGTCAGGCCTCGGTGGATACCGCGCGCAGCAACCAGCGCGGCGTGATCGACGTGGCCACGCTGCGCCATGTGCACGACCAGCTGATCGCCACGGTGGAAGAAGTGCGCAGCATCCATCGCGAAGGGATGCAGCAGCGGCAGCAGGCCGAAGTCGAGCTGTCGCGCCTGCGCGAAGACCTGCAGCAGCGCCTGGCCACACCGACCGCCAGCTGAAAAAAGGGGACGGAGGGAATTAAGTCGTTTGTGCCACTTGCGACTTAATTCCCTCCGTCCCCTTTTTGTTGTCAGCGGAGTTGCTGGCCCAGCCAGTCGGCGAGCGCATCCACGCGCGCATCAGGTGGTCCGTCCGGTCGCGCCAGCACCCAGAAACCACCGGTGGCGGCAAACCCCCACGGCGCGACCAGTCGCCCGGCGGCCAGGTCCTCGGCCACCAGTGGCTCGGGTGCGATCGCCGGGCCCAGCCCGGCCACCGCTGCCTCCAGCAGGTAGTACAGATGCTCGAAGGCCGTACCCAGCTGCAGCTTCGCGGGGTCCAGAGCGTGCGCCTGCGCCCACGCCGGCCACGCCTGCGGCCGTGAGCTGGTGTGCAGCAGCGTTTCCTGCAGCAGCGCCGAGGGCGGTACATGCCGCAGTCGCTGCGCGGCCGGATGCGAGGGGGCCACCACCACGCCGACCCGTTCCGGGGCCAGCTCACGCACCTGCCAGCCGCGGGGCCACGGCCCCTGCGCCAGCAGCAATACCGCATCCAGTGCCGCCTGTGCCTCGGTGAAGCTGCCATCCAGCGCTGACCATTGCAGGCGCACGCCGGGCAGGGCGGCCTGCAGCGCAGGCAGGCGCGGGATCATCCAGCGCGCCAGCACGCTGCCGCTACAGCCCAGTACCAGCGCCGGGGCCGCCGCCGGCCGCCGCAGTTCGCGCACGCAGTCTTCGATGCCGCCGAAGGCCTCGCTGCACGCTGCCTGCAGCCGCGTGCCCGCAGCGGTCAGGCGCAGGCCGCGACCGGCACGCTGGAACAGCGCCAGGCCGAGATGGTCTTCCAGCAGCTTCAGCTGGCGGCTGACCGCACCGTGGGTGACATGCAGGTCGTGTGCGGCGCGGCCAACGCCGCCGAGACGGGCGGTGGCCTCGAACGCACGCAGCGCATTGAGCGGCGGCAGCAGGGAACGGCTCATGTGAGATTTCCTGACGATATGCGCCAGATAATATCCATTTTCCGGTCAAGACCCGTGCGCTAGAGTATCCACCTGTCTCGAACCAGCGGTCGCTTCCATGTCTGCCTCCCCCATTGCCGACTACCACGCCTTCCCGGATGCCCAGGGCCATTTCGGCCGCTACGGCGGCAGCTTTGTTGCCGAAACCCTGGTGGGTCCGCTGCAGGAACTGGCCCAGGCCTATGACCAGGCCCGTCAGGACCCGGCATTCCAGGCTGCCTACGACCGCGACCTGGCCCATTACGTGGGCCGGCCGAGCCCGATCTACCACGCCCAGCGCCTGAGCGACCATGTCGGCGGCGCGCAGATCCTGCTCAAGCGTGAAGACCTGAACCACACCGGCGCGCACAAGATCAACAACACCATCGGCCAGGCGCTGCTGGCCGCGCGGATGGGCAAGAAGCGCATCATCGCCGAGACCGGTGCCGGCCAGCACGGTGTTGCCAGTGCCACCGTTGCCGCCCGCCTGGGCCTGGAATGCGTGGTGTACATGGGCGCCACCGACATCGAGCGGCAGAAGATCAACGTCTACCGCATGAAGCTGCTGGGCGCGACGGTGGTGCCGGTCACCTCCGGCTCGGCCACCCTGAAGGACGCGCTCAACGAAGCGATGCGCGACTGGGTGACCAACGTGCAGGACACCTTCTACATCATCGGCACCGTGGCCGGCCCGGATCCGTATCCGCGCATGGTCCGTGACTTCAACGCCATCGTTGGCCGCGAGGCGCGCGAGCAGATGCTGGCCGAGTATGGCCGCCTGCCCGATGCGATCACCGCCTGCGTTGGCGGCGGCAGCAACGCCATCGGCCTGTTCCACGCCTTCCTCAACGATCGCCAGGTCGAGATCGTCGGCGCCGAAGCCGCCGGCGACGGCATCGGCACCGGCCGCCACGCCGCATCGATCGCCGCCGGTCGGCCGGGCGTGCTGCATGGCAACCGCACCTATGTGCTGTGCGACGACGACGGCCAAATCATCGAGACCCACTCGGTGTCGGCCGGCCTGGACTATCCGGGCGTCGGCCCGGAGCATGCTTTCCTGGCCGATACCGGCCGTGCGCGCTACCTCGGCATCACCGATGAAGAAGCGCTGCAGGCCTTCCACCTGCTGGCGCATACCGAGGGTATCCTGCCGGCACTGGAGTCCAGCCACGCACTGGCACAGGCGATCAAGCTGGCGCGTGAGCGTCCGCGTGACCAGATCGTGCTGTGCAACCTGTCCGGCCGTGGCGACAAGGACGTGCACACCATCGCCGCGCGCGAAGGGCTGGTGCTGTGAGCGCGCTGCTGCGGAACAGCGGGGTGCTTCTGCTGGTGCTGGGCCTGGCCGCGTGCCAGCCGCCGGAACCGCCAGTGCTTGCGCCGGCTGCCAAAGCCACCGCGCAGCCCGCACAGCAGCCGGCCGCCAACGATGACCTCGACCCGATGGCGCGTACGCCGATCGTCGATCCGCCGTCTGCGGAAGAGAGCAACGGCGACAACGCCCCCGCCGTCGCCTCGGTGGCACTGGACCATGCCGGCGAAGTGCTGGTCGGCCAGCACATGGGGGACCTGAAGTCACTGGGGCCCTGGAAGGCACAGGGCGCGAAAGAGTTCTTCGAAGGCGACTGCGAGTACTACGACGGCAGGGGGTTGCCGCCGGGCGTGTCGATGATGACCGACGACGACCGCGTGGTCCGTTTTGATCTGAAGCCGGGCGACGACCCGGAGCTGCCGGTTGAACAGCCCGGTCCATTCGGCCTGCGCATCGGCATGACCCGTGCCCAGGCCATGGCGCAGTTCCCGAAGCCGCCGGTATCCAGCCCGCATGCCTACGACGGTGACCAGGGCGAGTACCTCACCTGGCAGGACCCGGGTTCGGACCTGGGTATCCGCCTGGAACTGTTTGAAGGGAAGGTCACCCGGATGTACTGGGGAACCAGCGATGCGATTGAACTGATTGAAGGATGTGCCTGAAATGCCCGTATCCCGACTCGATGCCTGTTTCCTGCGTCTGCGCGAACAGCAGCGCAAGGCGCTGATTCCCTTCGTCACCGCCGGTGATCCCTCGCTGGAGGCGACCGTGCCGGTCATGCACGCACTGGTCGAGGCCGGCGCCGACGTGATCGAACTGGGCGTGCCGTTTTCCGACCCGATGGCCGATGGCCCGACCATCCAGCGCAGCTCCGAGCGCGCGCTGGCGCGCGGCGCCGGCAGCCGCTACGTCCTGCAGGCCGTGGCGCAGTTCCGCGAACGCGATGCGCAGACCCCCGTGGTGCTGATGGGCTACCTCAACCCGGTGGAGATCCATGGCTACGCGGCCTTCGCCAAGGCCGCCGTCGACGCCGGCGTGGACGGCGTGCTGCTGGTCGACCTGCCGCCGGAAGAAGCGGGCGACGCCCAGCAGGCGTTCGACGCAGCCGGCCTTGCGCTGGTCCTGCTGGCGTCGCCGACCACCAGCGAGGCGCGAGCCGACAAGCTGCTGGCGCTGGCCCGTGGCTATCTCTACTACGTCAGCTTTGCCGGTGTCACCGGCGCGTCCGAGCGCCTGGACAGCGATGCCGCCAGTACCCGACTGCAGGCGTTGCGCGCGCGCGCATCGGTGCCGGTGGTGGCGGGCTTCGGTATCAAGGATGCCGCCAGTGCCGCGGCCATGGCCCGCCAGGCCGATGGCGTGGTGGTCGGAAGCGCGCTGGTGGCGGCGCTGGCAGAAGCGGGCTCGGCGGAAGACGCGGTGCAGCGCGCCCGGGCCTTCCTCGCCCCGCTGCGGCAGGCGCTGGACGCGTAACAGGACTGCCGGCCGCTGGCCGGCCTCCTCCTGATGGCTCGCGTGCAAGGGCTGCCGGCCAGCGGCGGGTACCGCCCAGCACCTAAACGTACGTCCCAGCATGGTTTTTTCCGGCTGCCCCGCAGCTGGGAAGGGGGTGCACGGGCG